>NZ_LPVS01000103.1:0-115228 GCF_014843905.1 Mesorhizobium silamurunense
GGCGTGCACCGCCAGGCGCGGGGCGAAAGCGACCAGGCCTCCGCGCTGTTGCGCGAAGCGGCCGCCCGCTACGCCGAACTCGGCCGCCCGCGCGACCAGGAGCGATGCCTGGCGCGGGCGCAAGCGGTTGAGGTGAGGCTGGCGGGGTAGAAGCTGCCCATCTCCCCCCTGTGGGGGAGATGGCCGGCAGGCCAGAGGGGGGGCGCGAAGGAACGCCACCTCTGGTAATCGGCTCTTGATCTGAAACCATCCAACGGTGGCCGCTATAGCTGATAGGCTGGCGGGACAGCGCCCCCCTCTGCCCTCCTGGGCATCTCCCCCACAAGGGGGGAGATTATTCTCGCCCTACTCCGCGATGCCTTCCTCATACTCCGTCGACATCGTCAGCCATTTGTCCTCGTTGGTGGCGAGTGTGGCGGCGAGTTGCGAGCGCTCCTTGGCCAAGCGCGTCGCGGTCGAGGGGTCCTTCTCGTAGACGACCGGGTTGGCGAGTTCGTCTTCGATCAGGTCGATGCGCTTGCGGATACGGTCCATCAGCGCTTCGGTGGCGCGGATTTCCTTGGCGAGCGGTTCGAGTGCTGAGCGTCGGGCGGCCGCCTCGCGGCGGCGGTCCGCCTTGGACGCCTTGTCCGCTTCCTTCTGCTCGCGGCGGTTTGAGGAAACGCCGGTGACCAGGGTTTTATAGTCCTCCAGGTCGCCGTCGTAAGGATTGACCGCGCCGTCCTTGACCAGCCACAGCCGGTCGGCCGTCGCTTCGAGCAGATGCCGGTCGTGCGAGATCAGGATGACGGCGCCGGGGAAATCGTTGAGCGCATGGATCAGCGATTCACGGCTGTCGATGTCGAGGTGGTTGGTCGGCTCGTCGAGGATGAAGAGGTTTGGTCCGTCAAAGGCCGAGAGCCCCATCAGCAGCCGGGCCTTCTCGCCGCCCGACAGGTCCTTGGCGGCGGTGTTCATCTTCTCGGTCGAGAGCCCGAACTGGGCGACGCGGGAGCGCACCTTGGCTTCGGGCGCCTCCGGCATCAGCCGGCGCACGTGCTCATAGGCGCTTTCCTCGTGGCGCAGGTCGTCGAGCTGGTGCTGGGCGAAGATCGCCACCTTCAGCCCCGGCGCAATGGTCATGGTGCCGGTCTCGGCCTTGAGGCGGCCGGCGAGCAGCTTGGCGAAGGTCGACTTGCCGTTGCCGTTGGCGCCGAGCAGCGCGATGCGGTCGTCGGCATCGATGCGCAGCGTCATCTTCTTCAGGACCGGATTGCCCTCGCTGTACCCGACATTGACGCTATTGAGCGCAATGATCGGCGAGGCCACCGTCTTGACCGGCTCGGGGAAGGAGAACGGCCGCACCGTGTCATTCATGATGGCTGCGATCGGCTTCATCTTCTCCAGCGCCTTCAGCCTGGATTGCGCCTGCCTCGCCTTGGAGGCCTTGGCGCGGAAACGCTCGACGAAGGACTCCATATGCTTGCGCGCCGCCTCCTGCTTGGCGCGGCTCTTTTCCTGCAATTCGCGCTGCTCGGTCAGTTGCCGCTCGAACTGGTCGTAGCCGCCGCGCCAGAAGATCAGCTTCTTCTGGTCGAGATGGACGATCGAATTGACGGCGCGGTTGAGCAGGTCGCGGTCGTGCGAGATCAAGAGCACGGTGTGCGGATATTTGGAAACGTAGTTCTCCAGCCACAGCGTTCCTTCGAGGTCGAGATAGTTGGTCGGCTCGTCGAGCAGCAGAAGGTCCGGCTCGGAAAACAGCACCGCCGCAAGCGCCACACGCATGCGCCAGCCGCCGGAAAAGGACGAGGCGGGCCGCTTCTGCGCGGCGTCGTCGAAGCCAAGGCCGGCAAGGATAGTGGCGGCGCGGGATTCGGCCGAATGCGCGTCGATGTCGACGAGCCGCGTGTGGATCTCGGCGATGCGATGCGGATCGCTCGCAGTCTTCTCCTCTTCGAGCAGCGCCTGACGTTCGACATCGGCTTTCAGCACGATCTCGATCAGCGGCTCCTCGGTGCCGGGCGCTTCCTGCGCCACCTGGCCGATGCGGGTGTTTTTCGGCAGGCTGATCGAGCCGGTCTCGGAAGGGAAATCGCCGGTGATCGCCTTGAACAGCGTCGTCTTGCCGGTGCCGTTGCGGCCGACGAGACCGGCCTTGGTGCCGGCCGGCAAGGTCAGCGAGGCATGGTCGAGAAGCAGGCGCCCCGCCATGCGCAGCGAGAGGTCGTTGATGATAAGCATGGGCCGCGCTTTTGCACAGGACGTCGGCGCTTCGCAAGAGCCAGGCACCGACGATCCGCAGCCGTGCGGCTTCGGATTATTCGACAAAAAGCGCACCGGGACTGGAACCAGTTGCGGCCCGAAGCGTTTGCAGGCCCGTGATCCGCTATCTCGCGCTCGCTTTCATCTTTTTCCAGGTCGCTACAACAGCCGCGCTGGCGACGCAGGTGGTTTTGTTCGCGGGCGACACCGCTGGAGCGCTCTCCTTGACTGAACCAGTAAGCTCGGCGCTGGCACCGCCAATCTCCCCGCTCGCGGGGGAGACGGCCGGCAGACCGGAGGGACGCCAGATGGAGCACCTGCTGATCCAAATTGATCCCGCAAAACAGTCTCAGGCTTCGCCTGTGAACGACTGAGAGGCCGGCGGACAGCGTCCCCCCTCTGCCTGCCCGTCCTCCCCAGCAGCTGCGGAGGTGCACCAGGCTTCTCCTCCACTTGGGGAGATTGCGCGCTCCTCTTTCGCCAATCACCACCACTCATACTTTGGTTGCCACGTCACCGGTTTGACGTTGATGGCTGCTATCGTCTCAACCTATGCTGGCGCGAGCGGCTGGGGCCTATCCACGCAAAGGACAGATCCGATGACGTGCAAGACCATCCTTCTTTCGGCCGCGCTGGCAGTTGCGGCTGCCGCCATGATGGTGGCCCCTGCCCAGGCCGCAGACTGCGCGGCGGCGAAGACGCAGGCCGACCTTGCCACTTGCACGGCCAAGAACGCAGCCTCGGCCGATACCGCGCTCAACGCCGTCTACAAGGCGTTGGCGGGACGCCTCGCTCCCGCCGACCAGCAGCGCCTTCGCGATGCGCAGCGCGCCTGGATTCCGTTCCGCGACAAGGAATGCGCCTTCCGCACCCAGCCTTATGCCGACGGCTCGGTCTATTCGAGCCTGGTCGAAACCTGCAAGGCGGAATTGACCAAGGCGCGGCTGACACAGTTGCAGCACCAGCTGCAATGCCCGGAAGGCGACCTCTCCTGCGTGCCGCAAACCGCCGGCGGCGCCGCGCCTGCGAAGGCCGCGCCTGTGGCGTCTGGCGCCGCGCCGGCGGCACCTGCCCAGGCAGGCCGGGACGACACCAGGCCGTGCGTGCAATCCGCTGGCAAGGCGAAATCGGACCAATATGTCTCGCAATGCATTCAGGTGTCGCCGGCGACACATCCGCCCTGCAACGGCCAGAACGCGTGCAGCATGATGATCGACGAGATCAAGCGCGGCTGCGCCATGATCGGCAGCGACAATCCGCCGGCCTTCTGTTCCGCTTACAAGGACTGAGCGACACGGCGGGCCAGGTTCGTTCGCCTTGCCCGCCTTGCAGCCACGGCCGGCAATGACGTTTCCTTGGCAAGATCGACTCAGCGAAGCAAGACAACCGCAAGTTCCGCTTTTGATAATATTGGCAGGTCAGGTGGCGATAGCACCAGAAAAAGCCTCGAAACCTTTTGATCCAGCTGGGATGCTTTGAGAAAATTGATTTCAGTTTTTGCCGTGCTCCTGCGAAATTGCTAGTGCGTCGTGAGTCGCGCGTAGGCGCCAACAACAAACAACAGTAAAACAATAACTTGATTGCGTGAGGAGCTCACGATGGGCGAGGCGGCCAACGATCTGCGCATGCTGAGATATGTCGCGGAGATCACGCGAAAGCTGGCGAAGATGCTTTCGCGCACGCGCTACCAAATGCTTGTCTACTTTCTGGAGATGACCGCGATCGAGGCCGACAATCTTGCGGCGGCGCAGGATTCCGAAGCCAAGGCTGTCGGGGCGTCAAGCCCCTCAAAATCCCGCGATTGAACGCGCGCGACGACGCGATCGACAGCGCCAAGGCATCTCAGCCGTCGCGCTTCAACGACCAGCCGATCGTCATGCTCGACGATGGCGCGCTCGAAATTGTCGAGCGCGTTGAGCGCGGCATGCAGATCGACGGCCGGCAGGTCCAATGAGAACAGGACGCGCCGCGCCTTGACCCCTTCGCCGGCGTCGGCGGAAGACTGGATGGCCACCCTGCGACGCAATGCGTCGAGCGCGGCCAAGCGGTCGGCCGACGGCTTGGCGTCGTCCGTTGCGGGTAGCATGGCCTCAGGCCTCAGGCCTTGGCTTTGCGCTTGCCCTTACCGGAATCCGCGGCCGGCTTGCGGCCCAGGCCGGAAGACTTGGCGAGCGCCGAGCGGGTGGCCGAGTAGCTGGGCGCCACCATCGGATAGTCTGCCGGCAGGCCCCATTTGGCGCGGTATTCGTCCGGCGTCAGGCCATGGTCGGTCGACAGGTGCCGCTTCAGCGACTTGAACTTCTTCCCGTCCTCGAGGCAGACGATGTGGTCGGGAAAGACCGAACGCTTCGGATTGACGGCCGGCGTCTGCGGCACGCTCTCCTTGACGGCGGCGCCGCCGGCGAGCTTGCGCACCGATGCGCTGACGCTGGCGATCAGATCAGGCAGGCCGGACGCCGGAAGCGGATTGTTGCCTACATAGGCCGAAACAATGTCGGCGGTCAGCTCGATTGCAGTCTTGTCGTCGATATTGGACAATTTTTTCACCCTTTGCTGGTTCTCAAAGTGACCAGCTGTTTTTAAGACTTTGGTCCAGGTATCATATTGGACCTGTCCCCCAACGGACCGTCCAGAGTCAGTAAACGCACGAGACTCAATACCGGAGGTATATCTTCACTGCGGGTCGCGACGGCGCAAGTTAGGAATTCTAATACCTATAACAAACACTTTATGCGCTGAAAGCCGGCGCAAGACCGCAAATGACGCGGCAGCACTTCGATTTTTGCGAATAATTCCTGCAAAAATCGAATTCAGGACCGGATACCGATGCTGGCGAACAGAATCGCGTCCGGATGACCGATTGTGACTGATCATGCCCGATTCGATGACGCGAGTCGCTTATTTCGCGGCGGCGCCGCGCCGGAAGTCCACCGGTCCGCTGTCGGCCAGAATCTCAAGCACGCGTTTCCAGCGGGCGCAGCGGCCGAAATCCTTCTGCTCGATGGCCTTCTCGGCCTTCATGGCGGCATAGAGCGGTGCCTCGGCACCGAATTCCTTCACCAGCCAATGCGCCTCCTGTCTGGCGCGGCGTTCGTTCTCGTCAAGCATTGTTCAGATCTCCGAACGTTCGATGCCGACCGCAATGCAGCTGCCGATGACGAGGACGGCGCCGGCAATGGCCGTCATCGACAGGCTTTCGCCCGACAGCGACAGCAAAAGCGTGGAAGCGATCGGCGTGAGATATGCGACGACCGCAAGCCTGCCGCCCTGGTCGAGCTTCAGCGCGCGCGACCAGAAATAGTAGCCGAGCCCCATCGGCCCGGCTCCGAGATAGAGGCCGAGCAGCAAATCCAAGCCGCCCAGGCCGGCGACGCCGCCGTGCAGGCACCAGACGAAGGTCAGCGCCACGCCGATCAGCGCGGAGGGCAAAAGCAAGCGGTCGGGCGGCACGGCCAGACGGCCGACGGCGATTGAATAGAAAGCCATGCAAAGCGCCGAGCCGAAAGCGGCGCAATAACCAACGAGGCTGCCTTCGAACCAGGCGTGCGCGCGTCCGCCGGAGATCACCAGCGCCACGCCGGCGAAGCCGAGCGCGGCGGTGAGCCCAAGCAACAGCGGGCGCTTCGGGTTGCCGATGACGATGATCGCGGCGGCCACCATCAGCGGCCAGGCATAGGCGACGAGATTGGCCTCGATGACCGGCATCGAGGCGAAGGCGATGTATTGCAGCACCATGGTGCCGACGAGGCCGATGACGCCGACGGCGTAGGCGGCTAAAACGCCTCTTTCCTTCTCCCCTTGTGGGAGAAGGTGTCGCCGAAGGCGACGGATCAGGTGTTCTCCAGCTTGGCGCCGGCGGCGCTCCGTCCAACACCTCTCGTCCGTCTCGGCGCTGCGCGCCGATCCACTTTCCCCCGCAAGGGAGGAAGGGAAGAGCCTGATCAGCGCAAAGACCAGCGTGGCGCCGCAGAACTGCAGAAACTGCACATGCGACACCGGATGACTGGCAAGCAGCGTCTTGCCGACCAGGGCATTGGTGGCCCAGAGCGCCACGGCGCCGAAGGCGAAGGCCAGCGCCGCCGTCGAGGCGGCGTTGGACCGGAGTTGCTGTCTTTCCGCGACGACCGGGCCGAGGCTCACCGACGCTGAAAGCGGCCGGCGCTCGGCTGGATCATTGGCCACTACCACGATTCCCTTGCCCCGCCGGAGACCGGATCGGCAGCCGGATTCGGCACGGGAGGTTCTTCGGCATGGCGGCGATAGGCCGGCAGCTGGTTCGTCCAGACGTCGTCGGCCAGCTCGTTCACCCAGGCGCGGTCCTGGTCGTTGTCGGCGGCGAGGTAGAACATGCGGTTGTCGTCGACATAGGGCTTCATCACCGAGCGCTGGTTGAGCACCAGGGTGACGCGCGAGCCGAGCTGGATGGGCGCGGTGCGATGGAGCACGCCGAGGAACTGGCCGAGCGTGGCGTAGTTCATCTTGTGATCGATGCGCATGACCTTGTTGCGCGGCAGGTCGCGGCCGGATTCGAGGAGGGCGCGGCCCGTCTCGGAATCGTCGCAATAGATTTCAAGATGGCCGCCGATCAGAGGGTCGCTGATCGAGAGCGGAATGAGCTCCGTCACCGGAACGCCATCGCAGTGCCATTCGACGGCGCCGTCCTTTGGATTCATGAAGGTGACGGTCGAGCCGACGATCGACAGCGGATAGGGTTCGAGCTTGGTGCCCATCATGTCGGACAGCCGTTCCAGCCGCAGCTTGTCGTTGAGCAGCTCCTTGATCTGCGGAATGTAGCGGTCGGCGCCGGTGATGAAGGTGAGGTCGAGATGCTTGTGCACCGCATGGCTGGCCTTGAGCTTCAGCGCGGCCTCCTCGATCGCGGCAAGCAGTTGCGGGTCGTAGCCGTGAAGATACTGGGCGACGCCGAAGCTCGACACTTTCCACGCCGTATCATGCCCGATGATGGCTTCACGGCTCATCGCATAGCGCAGTTCGGGGATCGTATGGGCGTTCATTCTACTTCTCCAAGGTTGGGGCAACACTTGGTAAACAGTCGATTAAGCCGCCTGCCCCTGTAAATTTAGGAATGCTGGTGCTACTTTAAGCCCAGCTAAAGGTCGAACCCCGTGCGTCTGCTCAGTCAGGTCAACTTAAACTCGCTGAAAATCGTGGAGAGCGCCGCCAGGCACAAGAACTTCACGCGCGCCGGCGAGGAGCAGTTTATCACCGCCTCCGCCGTCAGCCAGCGGGTGAAGAGCCTGGAAGACCAGCTGCGCTTCAAGATCTTCCAGCGCGGCGGCAATGCGGTGTCGCTGACGCCGGAAGGCGAGACCTATGTGGCGCGCGTGCGCGAGGCGCTGGAGCGGATCGTGGCGGCAAGCATGGAAGCAACCGGCCAGTCCCAGTTGCACGTGCTGAAGATTTGCGTGCTGCCGACCTTCGCGGCGCGCTGGCTGTTTCCGCGCCTCTCCACTTTCCAGCGGCAGTATCCGGACATCGAGATGCGGGTGTCGACTTCCTATGCCACGCATGAATTCTCGGCCTCCGAATACGATCTGGAGATCCGCTATGGCGATGGCGACTTCCCCGGCCTCAATTCCGAGCTGCTGTTCAAGGAGGACCTGACGCCGGTGTGCAGCCGCAAGCTGTTCCGTGAGGTGCTGGGCGACAAGCCGCTGTCCAAGGTGACGCCCGAGGACCTCAGGCATTTCACCCTGCTCCACTCCGATACTTGCACCCAGAACTGGCAGTCGTGGCTGGGCTTTGCCGGCGCGAGCTTCGTGCTCGGCGAAACCAAGAGCATGTATTTCGATTCCTGCATGATGTCTTACGAGGCGGCCAATGCCGGCATGGGCTTTGCCGTCGCCAACCGCGCCTATATGGCGAGCGACATCCGCGCCGAGCGGCTGGTGGCGCCCTTCGCGGTGCACCATCCCAACACCGCCGGTTGGTACTTCGTCAGCCCGATCAAGGCGCTCGGCGCCCGCAAGGTGGAGCTGTTCAAGCAGTGGATCATGGCCGAGGCGGCGCTGACGCAGCGCCAGCTGGATCTGGAGATCGCCGGCATGCCGCTGGCCCGCGCGGCGATGGCGTGAGGCAAACCTCCCGAACAAGCGACCCTTCTCAGAGATTTCTCCATCCTTGAAGGATGGCGCCTCGAATGATGGCGCAATGATTTGTCCCGCCATCAGTAGCCGGCTTAGCGCGATCGCACCATGACGTGGCGCAGAGACTCAGCTATCTTCATCCGTGCGGCGGGCCTGATTTCCCGCTTGGCCGGCGCTTTCCAGCTTCCTCCCAAGCAGCGCCGGCCTTCTTCCGTGGCGGCATCATCATTTCCCAATCATCGCCCGCCTGTTTCCGGCCGAGTATTCCTGCCCGCTTCAGCGCCATCACTGCTTCGGCGGCGTGGCCGGCTGGTCGCCGCCGGTGGTCGATTTCGGCACCGGGTTCTTGTCGATTTGCGGGTTCTGGTCGACGGCGGGCGCCTTGGTCGGCGGCACGCTGTTGTCGCAGGCGGCGAGCGCGAGCCCTGCCGCGAGAGCCAGCAGCACAGGAAGCTTCTTCATGACGACCTCCTCTCGTTCGCCCCTATCCCAGGGCAAACGAGGCGGTGACGGTTTTGGTTGCGTGGGCCGGCGGAACCAACCGGCCTGTCTCCGGTTGAGTTTCGGTAACTCGCGAGGAGATGGTCATGATCCGTCTGCTGCTTGTCGGCCTGTTCGCCTACACGGCCTATCGCGTCACGATGAGGATCATCGAGGAAGTGCCCGGGGACGTTGCTCCCTTGGATATGCCCGGCGATGAACGGCGCGCGTTGCGGCGCCAGTCCGCGGCGATGGGTGTGGAGCCGAAAAGGTAGACGCCCTTCCTCGCCCCATAAAAGTGGGGCAGAGGTGGCTCGGCGCAGCCCGAGACCGAGCGGGAATGCGCCTTTCGCCCGGAAACTTCATCTCAGTGGAACTCGATTTTGAACGCTGGCGCAGCCCCTCTCCGGCCGCTGCGCGGCGACCTCTCCCCCGCTCCCGCGGGGGCGAGGAAATTATTGCGAACAAAGCGGAAACGATGCTTGATGGGCGATGAACATCGCCGCCCGTGATTCGTCCTTTGAAGCTCCCGCCTATCTCGCCCGGCTGAATGACGAGCAGCGGCTGGCGGTGCTGCATGGCGACGGCAGGGTGGCAGCACCTCTGCTGGTGATCGCCGGCGCCGGCTCCGGCAAGACCAACACGCTGGCGCATCGCGTGGCGCACCTCATCGTCAAGGGCGCCGATCCGCGCCGCATCTTGTTGATGACCTTTTCGCGCCGCGCGGCGTCAGAAATGGCCAAGCGTGTCGAGCGCATCGCCGGCGAGGTGCTGGGCCGCGACGCCGCGATCATCGCCGACGCGCTCTCCTGGGCCGGCACCTTCCACGGCATCGGCGCAAGGCTCTTGCGCGACTATGCCGAGCAGATCGGCCTCGATCCTGCCTTCACCATCCATGACCGCGAGGATTCCGCCGATCTGATCAACCTCGCCCGCCACGAGCTCGGTTTTTCCAAGACCGAAAGCCGCTTTCCAACAAAAAGCACCTGCCTGCAGATCTACTCCCGCGCCGTCAACGCGCAGGCGCCGCTCGGCGAGGTGCTTGGTGCGGCATTCCCCTGGTGCGCGGCATGGGCGGAACAGCTGAAGGAGCTGTTCGCGGCCTATGTCGAAGCCAAGCAGGAGCAGAACGTGCTCGATTACGACGATCTTCTGCTCTACTGGGCGCAGATGGCGGCCGAGCCGGAGATCGCCGCGCATCTTTCCTCCCGCTTCGATCATGTGCTGGTCGACGAATACCAGGACACCAACCGCCTGCAGGCCTCGATCCTGCTGGCATTGAAACCCGACGGCGCCGGGCTGACCGTGGTGGGCGACGACGCGCAGTCGATCTATTCCTTCCGCGCTGCGGAAGTGCGCAACATCCTCGATTTCCCAAAACAGTTCGCGCAAGGCGCCGAGATCGTCATGCTGGAGCGCAACTACCGCTCGACCGAGACGATCCTGGCCGCCGCCAACAAGGTGATCGGCGAGGCCACCGAACGCTTCACCAAGAACCTGTGGACCGAGCGCAGATCCTTCTACAAGCCGCAACTGGTGAGCGTGCGCGACGAGGCCGAGCAGGCCAATTATGTCTGCCAGGCGATCCTTGCCGAGCGCGAGGCAGGCACGGCGCTGAAGGCGCAAGCCGTGCTCTTCCGCGCCTCGCATCACAGCGGGCCGCTGGAGGTGGAGCTCACGCGCCGCAACATCCCCTTCGTGAAGTTCGGCGGACTGAAGTTCCTCGACGCCGCCCATGTCAAGGACATGCTGGCGATGCTGCGCTTCGCCGAGAACCCGCGCGACCGCGTCGCCGGTTTTCGCGTGCTGCAATTGATGCCGGGCATCGGTCCTTCCGCGGCCTCGCAGATCGTCGAGGCGATGGCGACGTCGCTCGACGAAACGCTGGGCCTTGCCCGCTTCCGGCCACCGCAGCGCGCAGCGCAGGATTGGCCGGTCTTCCTCGACATCTACGGCGGGCTGCGCGCCGGCCCGAAATGGCCGGCCGACCTCGAGCGGATCAGGCTCTGGTACGAGCCGCATATGGAACGCATCCATGAAGACGCGATCACGCGCCGGGCGGACCTCCTACAGCTCGAGCAGATCGCGTCAGGCTATCCCTCGCGCGAGCGTTTCCTGACCGAGCTGACGCTCGATCCGCCCGACGCCACCAGCGACCAGGCCGGCCCGCCGCATCGCGACGAGGATTACCTCATCCTGTCGACCATCCACTCGGCCAAGGGCCAGGAGTGGAAGAACGTCTTCGTGCTCAACACCGTCGACGGTTGCATCCCGGCCGATCTCGGCGTCGGCACCAAGGAAGACACAGAGGAGGAGCGCCGGCTGCTCTATGTGGCGATGACGCGGGCCAAGGACGGCCTGCATCTGGTGGTGCCGCAGCGCTTTTATCCGCACAACCAGCCGGCGCGCGGCGACCGCCACGTCTATGCCTCGCGCACCCGCTTCATTCCGGCCTCGATGCTTTCGGCCTTCGAACAGTCATCCTGGGCAAGCGCGGCGATCAAGGACGACCCGCGCCAAAGGCCGGGCGTCAAGGTCGATCTCGGCGCGCGCATGCGCGGCATGTGGAAATAGGCGTCGGCCCGCACCAAAGCGCGTCGCGACGAAGCAGAATCAGGCGACGCGCTTTGAGTCTTCGTTAGATGCATGTCGTTCTCCCAAAACCGCTGCGCACTTTTGGGCGACATGCATTCGCTCGCCAAGACAACGCGCGACCGCTTGTGGCTTTGTCGCGGAACTTTTCACCCGACAATAGGTTTTCGTTAGGAAAATCTAATGCAAGGAGGCAGCAATGAAGAATCTCATTCTAGCCGCGATGCTTGGCGTGGCTGCTATGGCGCCGACAACGGTTCCGACGCAGGCGACAAGCCTGACCATCACCACCGATGACGGGATGGGCCGATACAATGACGATTACTACTGGCGCCGCCATCATATGCGTGACGACAGCTGGCGCTATGGCGGGCGATACGAGATGCGCGACTGGCGCAGCCATCGCCACCATCGCGACTGTATGGTCAGGGTGCACAAGCGCTGGCACCACCATCATTGGGTCGTGAAGAGAGTCTGGAGCTGCGGCCTCCATAGAGGCTGGCGCTATTAGCAGCTGTCCCTTACCGAAGCTGAAGCGGGCCCGAAGCGGTGCCTGTAGGACAGGTGGAAAATGCGCTTGATCCCATCGGCGATGAGCTGGCGGCAGCGGCTTGCCGAAAGGGCCGGCCAGCTCTTCGTCAACATCATCGCGGGATTGATGGCAGGTGTCGCAATCCTCCTGCTGGTTCTGTCGACGTATTATCACGTTCCGCAACCTCCAGCGGAGGTGACGATCACGGCCGGCTCCGTCCCATGACGATCTGCCCTGCGCCGCCCTCTGGGCCAGAGGTCGAAGGTTCGCGGCGCCCCAAAAGGGCAAACTAGATCGAGGATCCGAATGGGCGATTATATTTGAATGGAACGCGGCTAGCGCTAATAGATCCAGCGCTTTTTCTTCACCAAGAGCCGGGCTTCCCGCAAAAGCGACGGCCACTCATAGCCTAGCAAAGCGATCAATTCTCGCGCCTGTTCTTCGGTAATGTCTGTTTCTTCAACCAAGCGCCGAAGTATGAAATTTTTAGCGCTTTCAGGCTGGCGGGGGATGTCGGCCACAAGAGCCTCCTAGCGGCCCAACGGCCCGAGGAGGGTTCAGTTCCCTCTACCAAGGATGCGAAGGCAAGGCTGGAGCAGAATCCAAGCGTCGTTTGATCTCCTCCGGCGGCACGCCCTCGTTGAACAGCGCCAAGATGCGCTCTGCCAAAACGCGGCGCGCTTCCTCGTCGCCAGCGATACCCATCTCCTTCGCGTAATCCTCCAGGAGGTTGGCAAGTGCGACCAGTTGTTCGGGGTCGGCGACGCCCCAGAGAGTCCTCATCTCCGCTGTTCCTCGTTTGAGTAGGGCGAAAGCGTGATGAACTCTTCCAACCGTCCGTAGCCATTCAGATCGGACGACAAGGCATCGTACACCTGGCGCGACCGCTTAGCGAATCCTCCCTAGTCGTAGATGGAAATTTCAGACTGGACTCACTGCCGCCCTCTGGCGGGGGCAGGCACGAAAAGATCTCGGAACGTGGAACCTCGCGCGCCAAAGGCACGTTGTGTGGCGTCCTACCCCAAGACCGAGGCTGGCAGCCCGCCGTCCTCCGCCCCAATTCGCGAGGTCTAAATGTACGAGAGGATGTTCTTCACCCCGGTCGCGGTCAGCGTCGGCGCGGGTCACAGGCGCATGATTGCTTCGCTGTCCGACATGCATGAGTTCCTGACCGAGTTCCCGCCGTCGCGCCGGCGGCTGAGCTACGGCGCCGCGGCGAAGGCCTGCGAAGCCGCGCGGGCCGGAGAGATCTCCGCCGAATCGGCGCGCGATGCGCTGATCACCTTCGCGGTGACGGCTGGCATCCTGTGGCCGTCGGATCAGCCGATCGTCTCGGTGAAGCCGGTCGCGCGCGACTATAGTGGCTTCGCCGCCTGAGATCCGCCGGCCCCACGGCCGGTAAAGGCCTGGCGAAACCCGTCTGAGATAGCTCTCGGGCGGGTTTTTTCGTTCAATCCGGCCTTCCCGCACGCATGCCGCTGCCTGGCCGAATCCCGCGAAACTTTTCCCGCGCTCCATGAAACATCGCATAGAACGGCCCGCTGCGTGAAACAGCGCACAGATCAGCCCGTTACGTGAAGCAGCGCACAGAACATTCGCCTTCCCCGTGCAGGTTTGCGGACATGCAGCAGGGGTGCGGATGTTTCTTGATCGCGACCAGTTCAAGCCGGCAGCGGAAATGAGGCTCAGCCGAGACAAGTCCTCGATCCGGGTCACGGTAACCGACCAGAAGGCGTGCGAGCTCGGCGAGGCCGTCTATGCCTGGATCACCGCCGACGGCAGGCCGGTCAGGATCGGCACTTGCGGCTCATCGGCGGGAAAGCGCCTGTTGTCTTATCCCGGATACATCAACCGGAGCCTGGCCGGACGCAGCGGCGCGACGCCGAAATGGGAAGCGTTGAAGTGGCTGGGCCTGCTTACCGCGCATGGCATGCTGACGGCGGTTATCCATCAGCCCGAGCCGACATTGACGGCAGCCGGCCTGATCAGGCCCTATCTCGACGTCGAGCGCCAGCTGATCCGCCAGTACAGGCCGCTGCTCAACCGCAGCCGCCGGTGAGAGCCCTCCTGCCTCTGCCGCGCGGAGCTGTTCAGTGGAACGTGTTGGCGGCCTCGCCGGACAGCACGCTGCGCGGGCTTTCGAAGCTCACCTGGTCGCGTCCGTTCGACTTCGCCCTGTAGAGATGTCTGTCTGCGACCTGGAACATGTCGTGATAGGTGGTGGGTCCGCTGAAAGCGATGCCGCCGATGCTGACCGAGAGCGGACATGGCTGGCCGCCGGGCGCGAAGTCGGCCTCGCGGATGCGCCGCCTGATCGATTCCGCGACCAGGAAGGAACGCGTCGCGTCGGCGCCCGGAAGGAAGACTGCGAATTCCTCGCCGCCGATGCGTCCGACGATGTCGGCGCCGTGGAGCTGGCCCTGGATCGTCCTGGCGATCAGCTTCAGCGCCTGGTCGCCGCAATCATGGCCGAGACGGTCGTTGATCGACTTGAAATGATCGGCGTCGACGATCAGCAGCGCACCGGCATCGGCGACCGCATGGCCACGGGCCTGCTCGAGATAGGCCTCGACCAGCATCGAGAAGGCGCCGCGGTTGAAGACCGCCGTCAAGCTGTCGGTCGCGGCGACGATGCTGAGCTCCTTCTGGGCGATGGCCAGCTGGCGCATCTTCCACATCAGGAAGAACAGGAAGGAACCGCCAAGGACAAGCGGCAGGAACAGGTCGGTGAGCTTGGCCCAGAGCAGCGCCTCGGGCGACAGCGAGGGAAAGTTGAAGGAATCGACAAAGAAGGCCGCGGCAATGAAGAATGCCGTGCCGGCGACCGTGACCAGCGCCACCCTGCCCCAACTCGTGGCGGACAAATCGATGCGCATGCATTGCTCCCACTGCAACTGCCTTATTGTGGAGCGCGAGCGCAAACGAAGTCCTAATACATTAGCTTCAATGCAAGTTTGGTTAATCGGCAGCCAAGCTCCAGAGATGGCAGGGCGAGTCAGGCCATGGAAAACTGCGGCCCGCCAGCATTTTCGCGGCGATCGATGCGAGCTCTTGGCAGGCTGCTCTCAGGCGTAGGCGCGGCCTTCCTCGGAACGCTGGAACAGCATCAGGTCGAGCGGCACAGATGGCCTGCCGAGCACGGTGAGGCACATATGCGCCTGGCCGCGATGGTGGGTCTGGTGGTTGAAAAGATGGCTGAGCGCCGGCGCCAGCCGCTGCGAGACGGTGCGCATGTCGGTCGTCATATAGGAAAAACGTCCGGTGAACGCCTTGTCGGTCATGCCGCTCACCCAGTCGACGATCCTCCTGTCCTCGGCCTCGCGCGCCAAGCGCAAGCCTGGGAAGGCGCGATAGAGGATCGTCGCAAGGTTTGACGGCGCGTCCCCCTCGCCCGTAAAGCGCTTCATCCAGACGCGGTCGGTGACGAGCAGATGATTGAGCGTGCCCAGCATCGAGCCGAAGAAAGCACCGACGTCGCGGCCGAGCTCTTCCTCGTGGAGATCGGCAGCGGCATCGTAGATGCGCGCGTTGGCCCATTGATTGTAGGCCGCAAACATCATGAAATGCTGTTTCATTCTTCCATCCCGCTCAGAGCGAATCCCGGCTCTTCGTAACCCGCAGGACCCGTAATGACCATTCTGTTCTATGACCTCGTTGGCCACGACACCCAACGCCCGTTCAGCCCGCATTGCTGGAAGACGAAGATGGCGCTGGCCCACAAGGGGCTCGACGCCACCAAGGTGCCGACGCGCTTCCTGGACGTGCCCAAGGTGGAGGGCGGCGTGTCGAAGACGGTG
Organism: Mesorhizobium silamurunense; assembly: GCF_014843905.1. Lineage (NCBI taxonomy): Bacteria > Pseudomonadati > Pseudomonadota > Alphaproteobacteria > Hyphomicrobiales > Phyllobacteriaceae > Mesorhizobium > Mesorhizobium silamurunense. Next base: position 15,753 of record NZ_LPVS01000103.1, read on the forward strand.
CCGGTGATCCGCGACGGCGACCGCGTGGTGGCCGATTCCTTCGCCATCGCGCTCTATCTCGACGAGGCCTATCCGGAGCGGCCGACGTTATTCGGCGGCGAAGGCGGCAAGGCGATGGCGCGCTTCATCGAGCGCTGGTCGCAGCTCACCATCCATCCCTACCTCACGACGGTGCTGCTCGCCGACCTGCACGGCATGCAGGACGAGGCGAACCGCGCCTATTTCCGTCAGAGCCGCGAACAGCGGCTCGGCAAGCGGCTGGAAGATGTGGTTGCCGGACGCGACGCGGGGCTCGGCGTGTTCCGCGCCTCGCTGGAGCCGCTGCGCTCGATGCTTAGCTACCAGCCCTTCATCGGTGGCGAGGCACCGCTGTTTACCGACTACATCGTGTTCGGCGCGCTGCAATGGGCGCGCATCGCCTCGCCCTACCGGCTGCTCGAGGCCGACGACAGCGTCGCGCAGTGGTTCGAGCGCTGCCTCGACCTGCATGGCGGCATCGGCCGGCAGGTCGCGGCGGCGGCGTGACGGAACAGGGCCGCGAGCGGCAGGATCGTCATGCTGCGCTATGAGATCCAGGCCGAGATCTGGGTCTATCCCGGCAAGGGCGGCTGGCATTTCGTGACGCTGCCGGCCGAGCTCGCGGCGCGGATCAAGGCGGCGATGGCTGGGATGGCGCGGCCCTGGGGTTCGCTCGGCGTCACGGCCGTCATCGGCAAGACAAGATGGAGCACGTCGCTCTTCCCCGACAGAGCGTCCGGAAGCCTGATTCTGCCCATCAAGGCCTCGGTGCGGCAGCGCGAAGGGCTGAAGGCCGGCGATGCGCCGGCATTGACCATAGCGATCGAGCTTTAGCGTCTACTTTGGCGCGTTTTGTTCGGCGCGTCCTTGTCGACCAGCCTGACGCAGATCGGGTCGCCCTGCTCCATGCGCGCGCATTGCCACTCCGGGCCGAAGCCGAAATTCTCTTGTCCGCGCTGTGGGAAGAAGAGCAGGACGAAGGCGAGCACGGCGAGAACAACGGCCATGAGGAGAATGCCGGCGACATCGCCGCGTCTGAGGTAAGGCCAGTTCATCGCTTCCGGTTCCGCCGCGACGCTTCCGGCACAGATGCGAAACGCGCTCGCAGCCATCCAATTATCCCGCAAAGAGCCGGCCTTGACCAGAAGCCGCCTCCCCTTGGCAAGCCGCCAAGCGGCTTGTATAGAGCCCGCCACTCCAATTTCCATTTCCAGAACAAGGACGAGCCAATGGCGATCGAACGCACCTTCTCCATGATCAAGCCGGATGCGACCAAGCGCAATCTGACCGGCGCCATCATCAAGATGCTGGAGGATGCGGGCCTGCGCGTCATCGCGTCGCGCCGCGTGTGGATGAGCCGCCGCGAGGCCGAAGGCTTCTATGCCGTCCACAAGGAACGTCCGTTCTTCGGCGAGCTGGTCGAGTTCATGTCGTCGGGCCCGACCGTCGTGCAGGTGCTGGAGGGCGAGAACGCCATTGCCAAGAACCGAGAAGTGATGGGCGCCACCAACCCGGCCAACGCCGCCGAGGGCACCATCCGCAAGGTGCATGCGCTGTCGATCGGCGAGAATTCGGTGCACGGTTCCGACGCGCCGGAAACCGCCGCGCAGGAGATCCGCTACTGGTTCTCCGACACCGAGATCGTCGGCTGAGCTGGAAGCTTCGGTTTTTTGTAACAAAGGGCGGCCCTCGGGCCGCCTTTTTTGTCGCACTGGGTGGGCAGGCAGGCCAGGTGCCCTAGATCGACGCCTTCGGCGACAAGTGACAAGGGGCGTTGCCGGCTGTGAGCGAAGATAGGAAGGGAAGCATGATCGACCCTCATATTTCCAAGAGCAGCGTTGCATATCCGGACGATCTCGTCCTGTTGAAGCGCATTTACGACCAGGTCTGCGAGGAGCGGGGCATTACCCGCGGCAGCCCCAAGGCCTCCGAGCTGGCGATCGAAGCCATGAAGCTGTTTTCCGCCGGCATTTTCGACGAAGGCACGATCGGCCGTCGCCTTCGCCACCGCTGATCGAACGGTCGGTCGGGTTCAATCCCCGTCGCCGTAGCGGATCACCTCGACCTTCTCCCTGGTGATCAGGCAACTGTTGGTCAGCGCCTTGATCTGAGGGATCAGCGCATCGATCTTTTCCGGCGCGTCGACGATCTCGACGACGATTGGCAGGTCCTGCGACAGCCGCAGGATCTTGGCGGTGTGGAGCACGCTCGAGCGGCCGAAGCCGAGCGGCCCTCGGAGCACGGTCGCGCCCGCCATGCCGGTCTCGCGTGCCTTGATGACGATCGCCTCATGCAGCGGCTTGCCGTCGGCCGCCCTGTCGTCCTCGCCGAAGAAGATCCTGAGCAGCACGCATTGGCTGGGAAGTTCCATGTTCTCCTCCCTGATCACCTGGTGATCGGCAAGCGGTTGAACCTGGCCGCCATGAGATAGCCGAGCCAGGCCGAAGCAAGCGACAGGACCACCACACTGACAAGATAGGTCGTGGCGAGGCCGAGGTCGCCCTCGAAAAGCAGGATGAAGGTGTCGAGGCTCATGGCCGAGAAGGTGGTGAGGCCGCCGCAGAAGCCGCCGGTCACGAACTGGCGGCCGGCGGGGCCGACCATGAGGCGCCCGTCCGGCCGGGTCAGCGTGGCGAAGAACATGATGACCCAGGAGCCGACGACGTTGACGAAAGCCGTTGCAAGAAGCGCGCTCCAGCCCAGCAGCGAGACGATGACATAGCCGCACAGGAAGCGTGCCAGCGAACCGACGGCCGCGCCGCAGCCGACCGCCAGATAAAGCCGCAAGGCCGTCTGTCTGTCGTTTCCGGACATGGCGCCCTACCCTGCCACCCGCACGACAGCCCAAAAGCCGAGCGCAACGGCGAGCATGCAGAGTGCCGCCGAGGCGACGGCGTTGAAGGCAGCGAGCCGCCGCTCGCCGTCGAGCGCGAGGTTCAACGTCTGCAGGCAGAAGGACGAAACCGTGGTGTAGCCGCCGAACAGGCCGACCACGATCAGGTCGCGCACCAGCTCGGCGGAAAAGATTCCACCGACCGACCGCGCGGCACCGGCGAAGGCGCCGATGGCCAGCGCGCCGGAGACGTTGACCACCAGCGTGCCCCAGGGAAAGGTCTCGCCAACGCTGCGGCCGACAACGCCCGAGAGGAAGAAGCGGGAAACACCGCCGAGGAAGCCGCCGATCAGGACCAGGGCGCAGGCCGCAAGGGTCATCGCTTCATTGCCTTTCCACAAGGCGATCCCACTTAGGGAATCGCTTCAACAAAGCAGGCACGATGCGAGCGGGAAAAACAAATCCTGCCGCGCAAAGCACGCCTGGCAGGAGTCATCAGCCCAGATACGAAAAAGCACGGGCGGTTTCGGGGGAACCCCATCCCCTTTTTTTGGGAAACTAGGTATTTCCGGCGATGCGGTCAATCCGGGCCGGTTCGACGCCTCGCCCCTCAATCAGAACCGGGCCTACGGATCAACTGTGAATTCGGCCCACATGCCGGCTCGATAGTGACCTGGCATGTTGCAGATCAGCAGGTACTTTCCAGCCTTGAGATTGACACTCAATGTGCCCGATGCGCCAGGATGGAGTTCCGAAACCTCGCCCTTGTCACCGGCCTTGTCTTCGTCAACCCGGTTCTCGGCGCTAATGTACGGAAGCTGCTGACCGGGGTTGACAAGGTATATAACGATCATTTCGTGAACCCTGTCCTTGGAGTCATTCTTCACATTGAATGTGACCTTTCCGGCCCTCACTGCTGCGGGCGAAACCTTGATGCCCATGGTCGCCTTAGCGGTATCGTGGCTTGGCGTCGCATAAGCGAGCCCCATCGCCATCGGCGTCCGCGCTCCTTTGTCCCATAGCGAGATATCGACAAGCGATGCAGCCTGCGTGGCGCTTGCGCCTCCGGCAATCAGCATTGCAGCAGTCAGGCCGATTCCTGCTCGTATTGATGTGCATTTCATGGTGACCTCCATCCAAAACGGCAGCGGACACGGCATGTTTCCGCTTACCATTCTCCCATTTGGGGGAGATTGGCCGTCATCCGGCTTTCGCCGATCTCGAGCGGGCGGGCACTAAAGCTACACCGGGGAGATGGCCGGCAGGACAGGCTGTCCGGCCGGCATCGAGGTTCTGCACCGCTTAGCCCCCCGCGGCGGGCTGATATCACTTCGGCTGGCGCTCTTTCACATTTGCATGATTGTTCGCCGCGTCGGTGTCAGTGGCCGGCGTCTTGGTCTCCTCGCCGGTGAACGGACTGCCCTGTCCGGGTGCGAGGTCGCCGCTGTGGCCGGCCTTGTTGGTCTGGAAGGGCTGACTGTCTGGGCTGAGGCCATGCTGGGTGGCATTGAATAGGTGGTCGTCCGCCCTGGCGAAACCGGCGAAGGCAATCAGCGATACGCCTGCGGCAGCGAGAATGAGCGCGTGCTTTTTCATTTCTGGTCTCCTTTGAGGGCCAGATCGATCCGCGCATTCGGTCCGGCGACTTCGGTGAAGGGACATATGTCCCTTTCGCCTGCCCGCCATATGAGGAAGTTAACGCCTCCGCGACGTGAATTATTCCGGGAGGTCGTGAGATATTGGCCAACGCCGCGTCGCGACCCTTCGCGTAGACGTCTCAAGGGATCGTCGAAACCTCAGCTCGCGGCGCTGAAGCGCAGGATGTCGCGGCCGTCCTTGTCGGCGATGGTGAGCTTGCCGGCATCGATCCGGTAGGACGCAGCCTTGGTCAGCGCGTCGAACAGCGCCTTCTCTTCAGCCATCGCACCCTGTGCGCAAGCCATGCGAGTCGAGCCGATGTCGCCGATGGCAATCCTGTGCCCTTCCACCGTGGCGGTGGCGAAGTAGGTGTTGCACGGGCCTTTGCCGCCCGCCTTGCCGGCTTCGCTGATGCGGAACGTCGCTTGCGGCTCGGCGATCGCGCCGATCCCGTCGATATATTCGACGAGCCAGCTCTGGCCGTACAAGGCCCCGGCGTCCTGCTCGGTGGCGGGCGCGACCATCTTCAGCACGACGGTCTGAGGCTTGCCGTCCAGCGGATCGACCTGGTGGCGGGTGTCGGTGATGAACAGCAGCCGGTCGTCGACGGTGATACGGGCCTGCAGCGCATAGGTCCTGCCCGGTTTGATCGCCTTGGGATCGAAGGCGATCTCGAACTTGATCGGCACCTGGCCGGCCGGCACGATCTTGCGCTGACCGATAATCGTCGCCGGCGCGTCGGCCAGCGAGACGTCGGCGAGCTCGACCGAAAGCACGGCATTGGGCGGCAGCGCGATGCGCTCGCGATAGGTCGCTTCGCCCGCAAGCGTCTTTTCGGCGGCCCTGGTGAGCTCCGGCACGGCAAGCACGCCGACCACCAGAGGTACCAGCCCGAAGATGAAGAATTCCGCGATCCTGTCCAGCATGACCCTGCTCCGCCAAGCAAATCAAACCGATTTGCAAGGTCGGGAAGGATTGCGGTTGTTCAATGGCCGAGGCCGGACTTATTCGCCAGATTTCTTCCAGCGGTCAGCGGCCTCGTCGTCGGCGTCCTTGGCTCCGACCCAGCCGCCTTCGGAGCCGTCGGCGCGGTGCTCCTTCTTCCAGAACGGCGCGCGCGACTTCAGGTAATCCATCAGGAAATTCGCCGCCTCGAAGGCCGCCTGGCGGTGCGCGGAGGCCGCAACCACCAGCACGATGTTGTCGCCCGGCGCGATTTTCCCGTGGCGGTGGATGACGCTGAGCCCCTGCAGCGGCCAGCGCTCAACGGCCTCGGCGGCGATGCGGCCGATCTCGGCCTCGGCCATGCCGGGATAATGCTCGAGCTCGAGCGCCGCGAGCGCGCCCTCTTCGTCGCGGCAGAGGCCGGAAAAGGTAACCACGGCGCCGATGTCGGCGCGGCCCTTCGTCAGGACGGCGATCTCGGCGGCAATGTCGAAATCCTCGCGCTGGACGCGGATGGCCGGCACGACGGCGCTTGCCATTCTCAGCCCCCGGTCATCGGCGGAAACAGCGCGATCTCGCGCGCGCCCGCGATTTTCTCGCGGTGGCCGACATGTTCCTGGTTGATGGCGACACGGATGACGTCCGGATATTGCAGCGCGTTTTCGTATTCCTCGCCGCGCGACTTCAGCCAGCGCAACAGATCGGCAACGGTCTCGATGCCGGCCGGCAGGTCGACTTGCTCTTCCGGCTTGCCGATCCGCTCGCGCACCCAGGCGAAATAGATAAGTTTCGTCGACATCTCACTCGTCCATGATGTGCTTAAGGCCGGCGCGGAAATAGTCGTAGCCGGTGTAGAGGGTGACGAGCGCCGCGATCCACAGCAGCACCAGGCCGATCTGGGTGGTCAGCGGGAAGATCTTGTCGCCGGCCGGGCCGACGAGCAGGAAGGCGATGGCGACCATCTGGATGGTCGTCTTCCATTTGGCGAGTTGCGTCACCGGCACCGACACTTTCAGCGCCGCCAGATATTCGCGCAGGCCCGAAACCAGGATCTCACGGCACAGGATGATGATCGCCGCCCAGAGCGACCAGCCGGCGATGCCTGCATGGCGGTCGGTGTCGGCGGCGAGCAGGAGCAGACAGGTGGCGACCAGAAGCTTGTCGGCGATCGGGTCCAGCATCTTGCCGATGTTGGAGGTCTGCTGCCAGGCGCGCGCGAAATAACCGTCGAAATAGTCGGTGATGGAGGCGAGCAGGAAGATGACCAGCGCCGACCAGCGGGCGAAGTCGGAGGACTTCAGATGGCCTTCGAGAAAAAAGCACAGGACCACCAGCGGCACCGCGACGATGCGGGCGTAGGTGAGGATATTCGGCAGGTTGAAAGCGCGCTGGGCCATTTCTGATCGGGAACTCTCGCCTCACCTACTCAAATCAGAAGCCAATGTGGGGGGTCAACAGGCGAGATTCGATTGGTCGGCCCAAAATAGGCGCAAGAATGGTCAACTGTCATGAAAATGGTTGTAGACCAGCTTCGCCACATGCTCGGAAATGCCGTCGACCTTGACAAGGTCCTCGACTGCGGCGCGGCTGACCGCCTTGGCGGTGCCGAAATGGTGGAGCAGCGCGCGCTTGCGGCCGGGGCCGATGCCGGCAATCTCGTCGAGCGGGCTTTTCACCATCTCCTTCTTGCGGCGGGCGCGATGCGAGCCGATGGCGAAGCGGTGCACCTCGTCGCGCAGGCGCTGGACGAAATAGAGCACCGGATCGCGCACCGGCAGCATGAAAGAGTCCCTGCCCTTGACGAAGAAGCGCTCGCGCCCGGCGTCGCGGTCCGGCCCCTTGGCGATACCGATGGCGACGATGCGGTCCTCGATGCCGAGATCGGACAGGATCTTGCGCACTGCCGTCATCTGGCCCTGGCCGCCGTCGATCAGAATGACGTCGGGCCAGGCCGGGAAGCTGCCGTCTCCCTCGACGAGATTCTCGGCCGCGTCGTCCTCGACTTCCGAGCCCGCCCCGCCTGAAGATTTGGCATCGCCGTGCTCCCTGAGCAGCCGCGAGAAGCGCCGCTCCATCACCTCGCGCATCATGCCGAAATCGTCACCCGGCGTGATCTCGGTCGAGCGGATGTTGAATTTCCGGTACTGGTTCTTCACAAAACCTTCCGGCCCCGCGACGACCATCGCGCCGACCGCATTTGTGCCCATGATGTGCGAGTTGTCGTAGACCTCGATGCGCACCGGCGGCTTTGCCAGGCCGAAGGTCTCGGCAAAACCTTGCAGCAGCCGCGCCTGCGTGGAGGTTTCCGCCAGCCTGCGGCCGAGCGCCTCACGCGCGTTCTGCAGCGCGTGGTCGGTCAGATCCTTCTTCTCGCCGCGCTGCGGCACCGAGATCGCTATCCTGCGCCCGGCGCGGGTGGAGAACGCCTCGGCGAGCAGTTCCTGCTCTTGCACGGTCTGGGAGAGAAGCAGCGTGCGCGCCGGCAGCTTGTCGTCATAGAACTGCGCCAGGAACGAGCCCAGCACCTCAGCCGGTTCCAGCGCCGGATCGGCCTTTGGGAAATAAGCGCGGTTGCCCCAGTTCTGGCCGGTGCGGAAGAAGAACACCTGGATGCAGGTCTGGCCACCTTCCTGGTGGATGGCGAAGACGTCCGCCTCCTCAACGGTTTGCGGGTTGATGCCCTGATGCGCCTGCACATGCGACAGCGCCGCAAGGCGGTCGCGATAGATCGCGGCCCCATGCGCCTGCACATGCGACAGCGCCGCAAGGCGGTCGCGATAGATCGCGGCCCGCTCGAAATCGAGCTCTTCGGAGGCCTGCTGCATGGCAGCCGAAATCTCGGTCTTCACCTTCTGGCTGCGGCCGGAGAGAAAGTCCTTCGCCTCGGCGACCAGCTCGGCATAGCCCTGATGCGAGATCTCGCCGGTGCAAGGCCCGGCGCAACGCTTGATCTGGTACAGCAGGCAGGGCCGCGTGCGGTTCTCGTAGAAGGAATCCGTGCAGCTTCGAAGCAGGAAGGCGCGCTGCAGCGAATTGATGGTGCGCCCGACCGCGCCGGCCGACGCAAATGGGCCGAAATAGTCGCCCTTGCGCGAGCGCGCACCGCGATGCTTGTAGATGCCGGGCGAGACATGGTCGCCGGTGAGCAGGATGTAGGGGAACGACTTGTCGTCCCGCATCAAGACGTTGAATCGGGGCCTCAGCCGCTTGATGAGGTTCGCCTCGAGCAGCAGCGCCTCGATCTCGGTGCGGGTGACGACGAACTCCATCGTCGCCGTCTCGCGCACCATGCGGCCGATGCGGGCGGTGTGGAAGCGCCCTTGCGCGTAGTTGGTGACGCGCTTCTTCAGGCTGCGCGCCTTGCCGACATAGAGCACGTCGCCGACGGCATTCATCATGCGGTAGACGCCGGGCTGATTGGGCAGCCGCTTGACCAGCGTCTGTATCACCTCGGCGCCGACCATGCCGTCGGCATCGCCGGCATGCGGCGTCCAGTCTATCGCCGTGAAGGCGACATCGGGACCGGTGGGAGCGGCTTCCGGCTCGACGATCTCCTCCGCCGCCTCGTCCTCAACGTCGATATCGGGGTCGACATCGGGCGGCAAATCGTCGGCGGCGCCGTTTCGGCTGTGTTTTTGGGCGGGACTCATTCCACCATGCCTGTCACATCGGGCGTCTGCCACGCAAGATGCTGGCCGCCATCGAGCGCGATCATCTGGCCAGTGACGGAGCGCGCCTCCCACAGGTAGCGGATGGTGGCGCCGAATTCCGGCAATTGCGCGCCGCGCTTCAGGATCAGGCCCTCGACCTGCTTGCCGAAATCATCGTCGTCCTGGCGCTTGTTCTTCAGCGTCGGGCCGGGGCCGATGGCGTTGACGCGAATGCGCGGCCCCAGCGCTTGCGCCAGCATTTGCGTCTGCGTCCACAGGGCCGATTTCGACAGCGCATAGGAGAAATAGCGCGGCGTCGGCCGCCAGACGCGCTGGTCGATGATGTTGACGATCAGCCCGTCCTCGCCTTCCGGCAAGGCGCGGGCGAAGTTCTGTGCCAGCAGCGCCGGTGTCTTTACATGGATGGCGAAGTGGCGATCCCACGCCTGCCAGTCGAAATCCTCGATACGGTCGTCGACGAACAAAGAGGCGTTGTTGACGAGCAGCGTGACCGGGCCAAGGGCCGCCTCGGAGCGACCGACGAGATCGCCGACGGCGTCCATATCGGTGAGGTCGGCGACAAACACGGCGGCACGGCCGCCCTGGTCCCTGATGCGGCTGGCCAGGGCTTCGGCCTCGGCTCCTGAGCGGTTGGCATGGATGGCGACGGCAAAACCATGTGCGGCCAGGTCCTCGACGATCGCCTTGCCGATCCTTCTGGCACCCCCCGTCACCAGCGCCACGCCAGCGGCCTGTCTCATGTTGTCAATCCTCAATCGGCTTCACGATTCCGGGAAGCCGGCACAATATGACGGGCCAAGCGTTAAATGCCATTTCCACCTGGGGCAGGAATGTGGCGAAGCGGCCCGTACGCACGCTTGCCGGCCCGGATTCGGGACGTTCTCATAGCGCAATATAGGCCGCCGGCCCCCTTGAACCAAGCGATGTGCAGCGCAACATGATTAGCCTTCTGACATTTCGCTGTTGCGAAGATGCAACGTCACTTTTCGGCCTCATTCGCGCCAGGGAATGACCCAAGTTCAGGTTCGCTTCAGCCGTATTTCACCACGACATTTGGAACCGTTGAGCGCCAAGCCCGTTTATCCCCCCGGACGGGCCGGGGCATTCATGAACATAAAAAGCCTAGTGTCTTGTGGCTTAAGGAGTAAACAACAATGCAAGCCAATCTCAAGTTTGCGCGGCCGCTGGCGGTTGCGCTCGGGCTCTTCGCCCTCGGCGGTACCGCCTATGCCGCAGACGTCGTTTCGGAAGAGCCCCCGGCTCCCGCCCCGGTTGCCGAACTCCCCGTCGCTTCCTGGGCCGGCCCCTATGCCGGTATCAGCCTCGGCTACGGCTTCAGCGGCCATGCCGATGCCCGCGACGCCGGCGTCAACGTGAAGACCAAGGGCTTCATCGGCGGCGTCTTCGGCGGCTATCAGTGGCAGCAGGAGAACTTCGTCTACGGCGCTGAAGCCGATCTCGGCTATAACGGCGTCAAGGGCGACAGCGCAGGCATCAACGCCAAGGGCGGCCTCGAAGGCTCGCTGCGCGCTCGTCTCGGCTATGCCGTGACCCCGGAAATCCTGCTCTATGGCACCGGCGGTCTCGCCGCCAAGAACCAGAAGATCACGGATAGCGTTACCGCCACCGACGAAAGCAAGGCGATGTTGGGCTGGACGGCCGGTGTCGGCACCGACATCAAGATCACGGACAACGTGTTCGGCCGCGTCGAGTACCGCTACACCGACTACGGCGACAAAGATTTTGGCGCTCTTGGCAACGTCAAGTCCAAGGACAACCGCGTCACCTTCGGCGTCGGTATGAAGTTCTAAGTCGTCCAAGCCACGACACGGAAAAGCCGGGCCTCGCGCCCGGCTTTTTTTGTGGCTGCTTTCCGGGACGGAAGCTGTCACCAACTCGTCCGGTCACCCGCTGTGTGGATCAACCGTCGGCTGTTGCTGGAAGCCCTCATGGGCAGGAATCGACGGCAGCCGGTCCAGCCATTTGACGCGTGAGTGCATGAGGACCTGCGCATCGGGCTGGTAGTCATCAGGGTTGGTCATGGTGGCGGCGTGAACGTGGATCTCGTGGGGCCATTTATCGGAACGGAAATAGAGCCTCGTGCCGCAGGACGGGCAGAACCCGCGAAAGGTGTTGGGACTGCTCTCATAGTGTGTGATGTCGCCGGTCCAGCTCAGTTGCTCCGGCCTCATGCCCAGGAAGGCCGTCAACGGAGCGGACGTGGCGCGCTGGCAGTCGGCGCAGTTGCAGACCAGATTGCGCGTGACTTCCCCGGAATATGTCCAGGTGACCACCCCGCACATGCAATGCCCTGCCAGAAATGCCATGGCTCCCTCCCATTTGCCGAACCGGTCCGACATCGGCCGATGCGGCACAGGATAGGCCGCGCGATCTCCTCACGCGCGCTTCTTTGCGACCTTGGCCGGCTTCGATCTCGGCGGCAGCGTCTCGACGAAAGCTCGCGCGAGATCGAGCCAGCCGACGAGATCGGCCTCCGTCACCGTACCTTCCGGCGCGACATGGACGTATCCTTCCATCGAACGACCACCCATTTCCATCGGTCGCGCATGAGGGCGAGCTGCAGCTTCCGTATGCGCTGCCTTGCCGACGCGGACCAGCAGCCCGCGCTTCGAAGTGCCGATCAGCATGTTGCCGTTGAGCATGAAGCAGGTGCCGCCGAACATCTTCTGCTCGGTGAAGGCGCGCTTGCCAAGAGCGGCACGCAGGCGCTCGACCATGGGGTCTGTTGTACTGGCTGATTTCGGCATGCTCACCGCCCGTGTGCGATTTGCGTGGCGTCAGGCAAGCACGGAAGCGGGAGGAGATTCAAGGTGGGAGTGGAGCAGAGGCTGCTGATCTCCCTTGTGGGGGAGATCAGCAAGACCTCATCCCGGCACACATTTCAGCTCGGGGAACTTCTCGTCGAAGCGCGCGGCCCAGCGGACCAGCCGGCCGCGGCCCTTCTCCCACTGGCCGCCGAAGCGCAGCGCCAGGTAGCCGAGGCAGGCGCGCAGCGCCATCTGGCCGGCGGTGATCTTCTTGGGCAGCTTCGGCGGGTTGGCGTTGAGGAGATCGAGCGTGGCGGTGATCTTCGCCCACTGCCGGTCGAGCCAGGGCTGATAGACCATGGTGTCCGGGCGCATGCGCCGCTCATAGACCATCGACAACGCGCAGTCGCAGATGCCGTCGGCCAGCGCCTCCAGCACCTCGGCCTCGAGCCGCTTGTCGGGATTACGCGGGAACAGCGCGTTCTTCGACAGCCGGTTGAGATGCTGGGTGATCGCCCGGCTGTCGTGGACCGTGCGGCCGTCCTCCAGCACCAGCACCGGGATCTTGCCGAGCGGATTGGCCGATATCAGCTCCGCCGGCTTGTCCTCCGTCTTGACCGGCACGAGGTCGATGGCGATGCCGGCATAGGCGGCGGCCATGCGAACCTTCGAACTGTAGGGAGAGGTGGAGGCGTAGAGCAGCTTCGGCATGATCGGTTTCCCAGTTGTTTGCGCGCACTGTTGACCGAATGCTCTTGCCAGAGCAACGGCCAGCACCGCCAATCCAGATAGCCAATACAAGTTGCCGTCACAGGCCCGCACAATAAAAAAGCTCCCGGAAGTTTGCCGGGCGGCAAATTTCCAGGAGCTTTCAGGAAAGGCGTTTGCCGATCCACTCCGCCCGCTGCGACGCCGACTGGCGAGAGGGGCGCCGACGGCGCCCGCCCTCACCCTTTCCGTGTCGCCAGCAAAGCGACGCGATTACTTCTTGGCCGGCGCCTTCTTTGCAGGCGCTGCCTTCTTCACCGCTGCCGTCGACTTGGCGGCTGCTGCTTTCATCGGCGCCTTGGCGGCGGGCTTGGCCGCTGCCTTCGCTGCCGGCTTCTTGGCGGCGGCCGGTTTCGCTGCTGCCTTGGCGGCGGGTTTCGGCGCTGCCTTGGCGGCGGGCTTGGCTGCCGCCTTCGCTGCCGGCTTCTTGGCGGCGGGCTTCGCCGCTGCCTTGGCGGCGGGCTTGGCTGCTGCCTTCGGTGCTGCCTTCTTCACTGCTGCAGGTTTCGCGGCAGCCTTCGGTGCCGCTTTCTTTGCCGGCGCTTTCGCCGCCGGCGCCTTGGTTGTCGTCTTTGCCATGCGATGCCCCTTGCGTTTTGCCTAAGGTCGTGAGTGACCCGGCGTGCTCATGCATATCTGACTCGCGGCTATCTAGCCAGCGAAGCAACACAATGATTTTCAGTTATTGAATTTTGGTTACACAAGACCCGCTGACAAGGGTATCGACGCAAAAATCGACAGAGAATCTTTGCCTTTCGAAGTGAAATTGCGTCGCCGAGAATTCCCGATGCTCTCTATCGCCAGATCATCCGGACATCTTGGCGCCGCGTAGAGCGTAGAATGTGAGCGGATTGCTCATAATAGACAACACATACCAAACCGCGCGTTACATCTTGCCCAGAGGAAATATCTACAGGTCAAGGCGAAGCAAAGCCGAGCCAGCACGACGGCAAACCTTGCGCGCTAAAAAGCGAGCTTATCGCTCGTATTCAAGAGCTGGCGCTCGAAGCGCCGAGCAGCTCGGGCTCCCGCTGCAGGCGGCGCGAAGGCTCCGCCCGGCGCGCTTTCTTTGCTCGTCGCAATTCTCGACGGAAAACCGCTGCGCACTTTTCCTGGAATTGCTCTCGCACGAAATGTGAGTATCTTGTTTATATTCTCGGGAGACCCGGCCAGGATGTCTACTCGCATTGCCAAGCCAGCCCCGCGCATGCGCAAGGAGCCGCGCCAGGCGCGCTCGGTCGCCACCGTCGAGGCGATAATTGAAGCAGGTGCTCGCGTTCTGAGCGAGATCGGCTGGGCGGGCTTCAGCACCAACAAGGTGGCGGAGGCCGCGGGCGTGAGCATCGGCTCGCTCTATCAATATTTTCCCGACAAGCTCGCTTTGGTCGACGCAATCCGCCGCCGCCACTTCGACCATGTGCTGTCGGCCATCCGCGAAGCGGCGGCCGAGGAGAAGCCGCTCAGGCAATTCGCGCGCGAGCTGGTGCGCGGCATGATCGCCGCGCACAGCATCCACCCGACGCTGCATCAGGTGCTGCTCGACGAGGCGCCGGGCGACCGCGGCTCGCGCGCCGCGCATGCCTCGTTCCAAGCCCGCTACCTCGAGCATTATAGAGCGGCCGTCGCGCAATATCGCCGGCGCCTGAAGGATACCGAGACCGTGGCGCGCGTGCTCTCCTCAGCCGTCGAGGGGGTGATCCACAATGCGGCGCGCCGCAACATGCTCGATGCGCCGGAGCTGCAGAAGCAGCTCGGCGAGCTGATCTGCGCGTACCTGTCCGGCCAGGGCGCGCGGGCATGACGGCGGACTCAAGTCACGTCAGGTTCGCCGAACCAACGTGACGCGGCCCTCAAGGCTCCCTCCCCGTCAGCGGCGCCCTCGCTGGCCCAGGCAACGAAACCGTCGGGGCGCACCAGTACGGCGCTCAAGCCCAGCCGATCCTTGGCCCCGCTCGCGACATAAGCGATCCGCCTGCGCCAACGGCTTGCAAGCGCGCGAAGCGGCGCGCGGGGGTCAAAGTCCAGGAACAGACCTTTTCCGGTCCTAAGCAGGTCGCCAATCTTCGTTCCGTCGGCCAGCTCGAAATCGGGAACGCTGCGGCCCACGATTGGGTGGTTGCCGCCGAGATCATAGCGCAGAGAGACGCCCCACACGCGCTCGGCGAAGTAGGTTGCGCCATCGCGAGTGTCGATGAGATCACGGATGATGGCTTCGAGAGCGCGCGTGCTTTGGGTCGGCCGCATGAGCGCGACCTGGGCGCGCGACCAGTCAAGGACCTGCGCACCCACCGAATGCCGTTCCCTCGAATAGGTGTCGAGCAGATCGGTCGGTGCATCGCCATGGACGGCGGCGGCGAGCTTCCATCCAAGGTTCATCGCGTCGCCCAGTCCGAGGTTGAGGCCCTGACCGCCCAAAGGCGAATGGATGTGCGCCGCATCGCCCGCAAGCAACACCCGCCCGTTGCGATATGTCGTCGCCCGGTAAGCACGATCCGTCCAGGTGGTGCCGAGCCTAAGATCGGTCATGGTGACGTCTGTGCCGGAAACGCGGCGCAGCACCGCCTGCACGTGCTCCAGCGTGAGCGGCAAGCTTCGGTGGAAAGCGCCGCCATCGAACTCGACCATCGCAATCGTCCCTGGCCGCGCAAAGGTATACATGCCTGTCTGGGTGTAGTGGCGGCCAAGGAGGAGCTTATCCGGATCAGCCATCTCGACTTCGACGGAATAGCCGGTGAACTCCGGCTCGGTGCCGACGAAGTCGAACCCGCCAGCCTTGCGCACCGTGCTGCGGCCGCCATCGCAACCGACGAGCCAGCGTCCGCGGAACGTTTCGCCGCCGGCGCGAATGGCCACATCGTTATCGGACTGATCGAACGCCTCGACACCGAGGCCGCGCCTGATCTCGACCCCCATGGCATTTGCGCGAGCGGCCAAGACGGCTTCGAGAGACTCCATCTCGACCGCGATGCTGGTGGCGGCCGGACTTGGCAGGCGATACCGCCACTTCGAGGTGTCGATGTTGTCGTGGTAGAACTGGATGCCGGCGAAATGGCCGGCCGGCCGGCGCGACAGTTGCATCCAGTGCGCGGCAGAAGCGTGGCTGCCACCCGGCCCATCTTTCACAAGCTGCGGCGCCGCGACATCGTTCAGCAATCCTCGACGGTAGAAGGCTTCGATGGTGGGCGCCGAGAGGCCGCGCATCCCGAACGGAAGCCGCTTGAGGGGCGAGCGCGGGTCCTCCGCCTGTTCCAGCACCAAAACCGAGAGATTGGCGAGGCGCAGCTCACAGGCGAGAAACAGGCCGACGGGGCCGGCGCCGGCAATCACGACATCGTAGAGAGAGGGGTTGTGCATGAACTGCTCCCTTTGTCGATGTTCGACCGGAGCGTTCCTCACGTTTGAGAACCACACGGACGAACAATTGGACGCCGGAGTGGCGTCCGATGTTCGTCGTAGGGATCTCATGCACGAGGCCAGAGACCAGAGCTTTCCTTACCGAAAGGACTTGGGCTTACCAAACCAAGTCTGCCTTTTCCGACACGAGGCTACATAGCGTTGCGGCTGTTGATTTGCAACGCACAGGGCTGCGACGGCAGCCAAAGGCCGTTTATCTCAGTCGGGAAAGCGGGGCCGGCTTTTACCGAAGCACGCGGCAGCGGCCGTTATAGACCATCCAGCGGTCGAAGCCCGAGACGCAGAACTCGACATTGTCGCCGATCGAGGCAAAGCCCTGGCCCTCCTCGATCAGGTAGAAGATCGAGCGGTCGCGGCCGTCCGACAGGCTGACGGTGGCGCGGCAATAGTGGCGGCCGATCGGCCATTCGTCGCTCGACGGCTGGTAGCGGTGCTGGCGGATGTTATGGAAATCGGTGATCGCCACATCCGGCAGGTGCGGCACGTTATGAACCTGATAATTGAAGCGGTCGGTGATCTTGCTCAGCACCCAGCTTTCGCCGCAGACGCTGCCATCATCCTCGGTGTAGACGGCCAAATCGGCGGCGTGCGCAGCCTGGGTGAAGCCAAGCGAAGTGCCAACGGGCGTCAGAAGCGAAACCAGTGCGGCAAGGGCGGAGTGGGCGAAGCGAGTCATGGCAGCCTCTCAAGGTCGGTTGCGCGCACTGTGCGGATTCGCTTGACGGCGGTCAAGCGGTTGTGAAGACAATGGTTTCCCAAATGATCGTTCCGCATGCCGCCCGGTTGTCAGACCGTTCCCGCCACCAGCAGACCGCCGACGACTGCGACATTGATCAGGAAGGCATTGCGCAGCACCTGCCGCTCCGGCTCCTCGCAGGCCCAGAAGCGCAGCAGCATGATGTTCGTCGCCAGCGTGAACAGAACCAGCGCGCCGGCGGCGAAAGGCACGGCAAAGCCGAGCGCCAGCATCAGGCCGGCGACGATCTCGAGCGCCGAGCCGGCGGCCAGCATGAGAGCGGGAGCCGGGAATTCCCGGCTCGCCAGATAGTCGCGCATCGCCTTGAATTTCAGGAAGTGCTCGATGCCGGCGAAAACGAACACCCCACCGATGAGAAACGCGCCTATCGCCTGAACGGTATCAATGGGCATGTCGGCCTCCCGCAGGCAGCTCAGTCTTTGGGAATGAATGCGGGGTTATAGACGACCTCCCAAAGATGATCGTCGGGATCCTGGAAGTAGCCGGCATAGCCGCCCCAGAAGGTTTTTTGCGCCGGCTTGGCCACGTGCGCGCCGGCCTTGACGGCCTCGGCCATCACCGCGTCGACCTCGGCCTCGCTCGCCACATTGTGGCCGATGGTGAACTCGGTCGGGCTGCGGCCGCTCTGCGGTACCGTGGCGTCGTGGGCGATGCTCGAGCGCTCGAAGATCGCGAATTTCAGGCCGCCGGCGAGCTCGAAGAAGGCGACGGCGCCATGCTCGAACTCGCGACCGATGATGCCTTCGGTCGGTAGGCCCAGGCCGTCGCGGTAAAATTTGAGCGACGCTTCGAGATCGTCGACGCCAAGGGTGCAGACGGTGATGCGAGCTTTCATTTCTCTCACTCCTTTCTATATTCGTGACCACATCCGGGGTACGAATGCGGTCTGATGGAAGCGCCTGAAGCGCCATAAAGCTGCATTCGGTTTTGCCACGGATGAAGCGGCCGGCATTGAAGATTTCGGCCAAAATGGCCGACGCGTCGATCCACCGGGGAATGCCGGAGCAGATCGGAGATAAGATGGAAGCGGTCCTGGCCCAGACCACTGGCTTCTTTCAGGAACGGCCCGCACCTGGTGGCCTTTCGAGAGCCTTCTCTGCGGTCTGGGTCCACCGCATGCAGGATGAGGACGTCCCGCCGATCGTCATCACGCCGGACGCGACCATCGACCTGCAATGGATCGACGGCCGGTTCCGCATCGCCGGGCCGGACAAGGAGCCGCAGATCGAGCGACCGCCGGCCGGGGCGGTGATCGTCGGCTTCCGATTCCGGCCGGGGGCTGCCGCCGGCTGGCTCGACGTGCCGGCCTGCGAGATCGTCGGCGGGCGGCTCGATCTCGGCGATATCTGGGGTACGCGCTCCCGGGAGCTGTCGGATCGTATCAAGTCCGCGCCGGACCTCACCGCCATGGTGCGGCAATTGGAAGAGACGGTCGGCATGCACACGGAAGGGCGCGATGCGCTCGACCCGCTGATGGGCAGAGCCTTCGTAGTCATCGACCAGGGTTTGCCGCCGGAAACGCCCTTGGTTCCTTTCCTGCAGCGCCACTTGCGTATGAGCGAGCGGACGCTGAGGCGCCGCTTCGAAGACGCCTTCGGCTACGGCCCGAAAACGCTCGACCGCATCCTGCGCTTCCATCGCTTCCGGCGCCTGTGCGAGAAAGCCGGAGATACCTCGACCGCCGTGCTTGCGATCGAAGCCGGCTATGCCGACCAGGCACATCTGATCCGCGAGAGCCGGCGGCTGACCGGCATGACGCCCTCGGCGTTGGCGGGCAGTGCCGCGCCGACGTCGCTTCGCGCTTACGAACTGGCAGGGCGCTTTGAATAGCCGTCCACAGTATTGGGGCAAACTGGTTATTGAATTAATTTACGATACGCTAGCCCCTGATGTTGCGAGATATCTTCGGGAGAACCGTCCTCCAGCAAATGTTAGGTGGCATCTAACGGAAAATCTCGACGTGAGACAGCTAGCCTCAAGATGCTATTAGATAGTTTGGCTCTCAAGATCATGCAGAACTATGGGAGAGTTTCGTAAGAAAGTCGTTCATCACTACGGGAAACAAGCAATGATTTTTAATGTCTATGATGGACACTAGCGGATCGAGTCTAACCCTTGGTTCTCGCGTTTGGCGGCGGTAAGGCTTTGAACGAGGCATAGGTCAGGTACAGTCCAAGGACCAACGTAATCGCGGCATAGACATAGAAAAGTCTTTCGAAACGAAACATCTCGAAATACGTCGCCAGCGCTTCCGGTGAAAGGAAGAGCAGGAGCAAGCCCCGGATCAGGATTGTCCATCCGATGAGGGTGACGACGACAGGCAGGATTCCGCCCGCCCAGACGTTGTGCCCGAGCACCATGCCGAGACCCGCAACCGTGGCAATCATGCCGATAAACAGGACCAGCGGTGGGTCCTGAATGAGCCTGGGCACGGTCGCGACAAACGACTGCTTGTGCATGAGCATGAACAGCGCGCTGAGAATAAAGAACAGGCCAATTAGTCTGCCGAGAAAAATCGTCCGAGGTAGCATGGTTGCCTCCTCAACTCACCCAGAGCCACGCGACGGCCATCTTACACCTCGGCTGGACTCACGTGTCTGATTTTCACCACGAGGGCTAAGCGCTACTCGCTGGCCAGCCAATCAAGCGTCCAACGCGACGGCTGCTCCACAACGAGCACCCTGTGCAGAGCCGGCAGCATCGCCCGCAATTCGCTCTCGAGCGTGAAGGGCGGGTTGACCACCACAAGGCCGCTGCCGTCGAGACTGGGCTCGCTCGAGGCCGGCCGGATGTCGAAGCCGATGTCGAGCAGTTTCGGGATGCCCGTCGCTTTCAGCGCCGCGCGGAAAGCGGCGACCGCCTTGCGGTCCTTGATCGGGTACCAGAGCGCGTAGATGCCGCCCGGCCAGCGCCGGTGCGCGCGGCGCAGGTTCTCGACCAGGCGCGGGAACTCACCCCCCTCCTCGAAGGGCGGATCGACGAGGACCAGACCGCGCTTCTCCTTCGGCGGCAGATGCGCGCCGAGCGCCAGCCAGCCATCGAGCTCGATCACCCTCGTCTGGAAGTCGCCGGCAAAAACGGCTTTGAGCCGCGCCGCGTCCTCGGAATGCAATTCGATCGCCGTCAGCCGGTCCTGCTTACGCAAGAGGTGGCGCACGATCAGCGGCGAGCCGGGATAGCGGCGGATGCCGCCATCGGGATTTTCCGCGCGCACCGCTTCCAGATAAGGCCGAAGGAGCGCTGCCGCCTGAGGCTCCAGCGTGGCCCCGAGCAGCCGGCCGATGCCGCCCTGCCATTCACCCGTCTTGCCGGCCTCGACCGAGGCGAGATCGTAGCGGCCGATGCCGGCATGGGTGTCGATGACCCGAAAGGCTTTGTCCTTCTGCTTGAGATACTCGACCAGCCGGCCGAGCACGGCGTGCTTGACGACATCGGCGAAATTGCCGGCGTGATAGGCGTGGCGATAATTCATGCCGGCCTCATTTTGGCGAACCGCCGCGACCCCAGCGCGGCGGTGGCGGCTGCGAGTTCGGGTTCTGCGGACGGCTTCCGCCGCGACCGAAGACCAGCGAAAGCATCAATCCGACCAACCCGACGCCCATCAGCGCGTAACCGGCCGGCCGCGCTCTCTCGTCGATCGAACCGGTGCCGGCGCGCAACACCAGATCGACGGCGCGCATGTCGATGCCGTCGGCATCGCCCGGGCCGACGGTGAAGACGTAAGGACCGGGCATGACCTCCTCGATCACGCCGGCCTCGTCGCGAAAGATCTTGTCGGGCAGTTGCGGGCTCACCTGACGTGGATTGTCGGTGTGGTTGAAGGAGAGCGTCGAGGCGAGCGCCGTGCGGCCGCCGCTCGCAGCGGTCAGCGTCAGCACCGTGCGCTGCGCCTGCGAAGCGACGCCTTCGGCTCGCGCGGTGAGGTCGACCAGCACGCGGACAGGCGCATCGCTTGCCGCGAGCTGAACCGTGGCCGGCCGGAAGCGGCCGCCCTCGTAGACGCGGTATGTGCCGATCGCGTGGCCGGAGAAATTGCTCATCGCCCAGGGGTAAAAGACGCCTACGGCGGCGCCGGCGATGAGAATAAGAACCGAGAGGAAGCGCATCGAAAGTCCTGGTTATTTCTTCGTCCGAGCACGGTCGCCGCCACCTTGCGCGGTTTCGCTTCGGGCAGCTTCGCGGACCCGCTCCATCTCGTCCAGAAACATCTCCAGGCCAAGCTCGAATGTCTTGTCGAAGCCGGCGGCGCCAAAATAGGCGCCGGCGGCCACGACGCTGGGATAATCGCGTGCCAGATCCTCGTGGCTGACCGTGGTGACCGCCGAGGGCCCCTTGGCGTAGCCAGCGGTCTCATCGAGGATCGCGCCCATCAGATAGTAGCCGGCGGCGCGGAACAGACGGGCGCTGAGCTCAGGCCCGAAGCCGCCGTCCTCGAACAGGCCGATGATGGCGTTCAGCTTGGCGAGGCAGGGCGGCGAGTTCATGCGGTAGACGACGATGAACGGCGCAAAGGCCGGATGCTCGGTCGCGACACGGCGGAATTCCTGCATGCCGATGCGGGCCCGCTCACGCCAGGGCAGGCTGTCATCGGGAACCACAAGCCCGCTCATCTGGCGGTCGACCAACGCCTCGTAAAGATGCGCCTGCGAGGGAAAGTGATGGTAGATGCTCATCGCCTCGCAGCCGAGCCTGGCGGCGAGCTTGCGCATCGAAAAGCCGGAGAGCCCTTCCCGTTCGATTACCTCGAAGGCGGCATCCTCGATCATCTCGCGGGACAGTTTTCCGCGGGCTCGGTTTTTTTTGCTCGGTGAGTCCATGGCGTCGCTTGACAACTTACACTGTAAGGCTCATCTTTCGCATTACCTTACATCGTAAGGCTGACAAAAACCAGAGGAGAGCACCGTGTCAGTCATTCGCATCGTCTCAACCGCCCATTCGTGCCTTCGTTTCGCCTCGCTGCTCGCCGTCATCGCGCTCACCGCGACCTTGACCACGCCGGCCAGCGCCGACGACTATGACGCCGCCATCAAGGACATCCAGTCGACCATGGGCGGCGTGCCTGGCTTCATCAAACAGTTCCCGAAAGCCGGTCTGCCCGGCGCGTGGGCCGAGGTCAAGGCCATCGAGCTCAGCGACAAGACGGCGCTGCCGCCGAAGGTGAAGTCGCTGATCTCGCTGGCGGTCGCGGCGCAGATCCCCTGCAATTACTGCATCTGGTCGGATACCGAGAACGCCAAGCGCGCCGGCGCTACCGACGAAGAGATCCAGGAGGCTGTCGCCCTGGCCGCCTTGACCCGCCACTGGAGCACCATCTTCAACGGCATGCAGGTCGACTTCGCCCAGTTCAAGAAAGAGATGGGCGGAGAATAGGATCGAGGCGGAAAAAAGCGCCGAAACCAACGGCATGGCCCGCGGGTTTTGCGGGCCATGAGCGTCTCGTGGGCACTGCGAGCGCCCGCGCCCCCGACCGGCAACCAACGAGTGTAACGGTCCCCTGCCCCCTCCGGCGCGCCTTGCCAGGCAGCAAAATTTCCAACCGATCGATCAGCTATCGCTAAAATTAACCAAGTTTGCCATAGTGTTTGCGGAGCGGGATTCCGGCTAGTGATTCGAAATAGGGCGTCTCACACGCCCAAGAGGATTTCTGATGCTCATGGCTCACGAAAAGCAAACCAGGCCTTCCTCCAACAACAAATTTCTCAGATCCGGAAAATTTCTCTATACATTTTTTGTCCTTGGCACGGCTCTAGCAATTTCCGGTTGTCAATACTTCAACTTTGGACAACCTTCGGCATTCAGCGCCTCTCAGAGCGGCAGCGCTGCCTTGATCAACTTGAAGCCAAATCGGGTTGTCCAGACAAGAACCTCGCCCGTCGCGGTCACCAGCGTGAGTGCCAACCCCTATTTTGGAAACGCCGCGCATATCTGCAGCCCGAGCGGCTTCGGACAGCAATCGCATTGCTTCCTGAGAGGCTCCGGACCGCTTTCATTCCAGAACATCTAGTGTTCGGCTGCCCATCGAAACAAAACGGCGAAGCTTGGCGCCCCCGGCGAGATCTCTTGTTAGCGCGTTTCTCTTTTATAACATGAGATCGGCCGCGCTTTTCATCTTCCAGCGCTGGCTGCCCTCCCCTGATGAGTGCCTACCCATAGCGTACGCGCGGCCGACACCGCAGCGTTACTTTGGACCGTCGAAACCCCGCATTCGCCGCGTTCCTGGTTAACCACTCACAAACAAGTGGGGTTAACAAAACGCTAATTTAGTTGACTACGCTGCCCACAGGTATATTTTTATATGCGTTGGGTGTGCAATTTGGGCGAGCAGTCCGCGGTGGTGGCAGCCATATTCGTGGATCGCGACTTAGGGGCGAAGGGACGCTGAGCGGCGAAAACAAGCCGTATAGCAAGAGCTCCGCGAACTCAGAAAAAAACACATCGGTGGTGGCGATTCCGTGCGAGCGGAAATCGTCGTCGTGTTTTCCTGACGTGGTGAGGCGATTTGCCTTGCCGCGATGGGATGGTGTTCGCGGCGCGTATGAGGAAGCCATGAGTAGGGTCAAGGTTCTGAAGCTCGACACGGGGGGACGTCGCAGGGGGGGCAATTATGATCGAGGCCGCGCCCTGGTTGCCGGAGGAGCCGGATTTCTAGGGTCGCATCTTTGCGAAAGGCTTCTCTCCGACGGACATGAGGTCATCGCGCTCGACAATTTCCACACCGGCAAGGGGTACAACCTAGCCGGAATTGCGCGAGACGGGTCCTTCACCTGCATCAGGCACGACATCATCGATGCGCTGCCCACGGATCTTGCCGTCGACGAGATCTACAATCTCGCCTGCCCTGCTTCTCCGCCGCATTATCAGGCTGATCCGATCCACACGTTCAAGACCAGCGTGCTCGGCTCGATCAACCTTCTGGAGCTCGCCAGACGCCACAACGCCAAGATCTTCCAGGCCTCGACTTCGGAAGTCTATGGCGACCCGCTGGTGCATCCGCAGCCGGAAGGTTACTTCGGCAACGTCAACACGCACGGCCCGCGCTCCTGCTACGATGAGGGCAAGCGGTCGGCCGAGACGCTGTTCTTCGATTACTCGCGCACATACGGCATCGATGTTCGCGTCGCGCGCATCTTCAACACCTATGGCCCGCGCATGCAGCCCGACGACGGCCGCGTGGTGTCGAACTTCATCGTCCAGGCGCTGCGCGGCGACGACATCACCGTCTATGGCAGCGGCTCGCAGACGCGCTCCTTCTGCTTCGTCGACGACCTGATCGAAGGCTTCGTGCGCCTGATGAACGCCGCAGTGCCCCCCCAGCACCCGGTCAATCTCGGCAACCCCGTCGAGTTCACCATCATGGAATTGGCCGAGTCGGTCATCGACTATACGAATTCACGCTCGCGTATCGTGCACCGGCCGCTGCCGGTGGACGACCCCCGGCAGCGTAAGCCCGATATCTCCTTTGCCAGGCAGCATCTCGGCTGGGAGCCGAAGGTTGCGCTGAGCGAGGGGCTCGCCCACACCACGTCTTATTTCGACGCCCTTCCGGGCGGCCGCCGGTTTGTCGCCCCGCGCGCCGTCCAGGCATCTTCCGCCAGGGAGGCAACGGCATGACGACCCGCCGCCCCGTTCTGGTGACGGGTGGTGCCGGCTTCATCGGCAGCCACACCTGCAAGCTGCTCTCGGCGGCGGGCTACCTGCCGGTGGTCTACGACAATTTGAGCCGCGGCAACGAGAACGCCGTCGCCTGGGGTCCGCTGGTCGTCGGCGACATCCGCGACCGCGAGGCGCTGCAGCGGGCGATCGACGGCCACCAGCCGCGGGCGATCGTCCACTTCGCCGCCCTCGCCTATGTCGGCGAGTCGGTCAGCGAACCGGCGGACTATTACTCGACCAATGTCGGCGGCACCATCGCGGTGCTGGACGCCGCGCGGGCAAACGGCATCGACAAGGTGATCTTTTCCTCGAGCTGCGCGACCTACGGGGTGCCCGAGGCGCTGCCGGTCAGTGAAGCCTCCTCGCAGAAACCGATCAGCCCCTATGGCCGCAGCAAGCTGATGGGCGAAGAGATCATCAAGGACTGCGCCGCGGCCTATGGCATGAAATATGCGATCCTTCGCTACTTCAACGCCTGCGGCGCCGATCCCGAAGGCGAGCTTGGCGAATGGCATACGCCCGAAACCCACCTCATTCCGAGGGTGCTGATGGCGGCGTCCGGCCTGATCGAGGCGATCGAGGTGTTCGGGACCGACTACGCGACGGCAGACGGCACCTGCGTGCGCGACTACATCCATGTCAGCGACCTCGCCCGCGCGCATCTCATGGCATTGATGCATCTCGAGGCGGGCCGCGCCAGCCTGTCGGTCAATCTCGGCACCGGCCGGGGCATCTCGATCAAGGAGATCCTCGAGGCCGTCGGCCGCATCACGGCCCGGCCGGTCCCGGTCGCCTACAAACCGCGCCGGCCGGGCGATCCGGCCGGACTGTTCGCCGATCCCAGCCTCGCACGCGAGCAGTTGGGCTTCGTGGCGGAACTTTCCGATATCGACACCATCGTCAGGACAGCCGCGCCCTTCTTCGGGCTGCAGCCGGCCCTGAAGCCGAAGGCTTTCAACGCGTCCGCCACCGTCTCGCGCGCAAAGCGCGCGCCGCGCGGCACGAACGCCGCTGAAAAACGCCAGCCCGCAAGGCTGGCTGTCGTCCCCGTAAGTACTGTGTCGGGGCGTGGGCTCGCTGAGCTGGGTTGAGGGCTTGTCTCAGCGAGCCTCTTCTATTCGGGCGCAAGCCGAAGCGGTTAGGCTTTCTATCGGATTGCCGACCCGCTCCAGGTGTCGGCTCCTACCCCTTGCTGTCGACCAGCTTGCGGGTTTCGTCGAACTGCGCGCCCTTGGTGTTGCCGGCCTGGAATTTTTTATGCTCGTCGGCGGGATCGTCCTTGGCGTGCTTGAAATCGTACCACTCGCCGTCCGGATCCTTGCGCTGCTCGATGTTGCCGCTCTCTATACGGTGGCTGTAGCAGGTGCGCTGCGGCTTGGTGGTGTAGGTCTTGGATCTCCAGGCAAGCTCCATGCACATCTTGCCGGTGTCGGTCAACAGCCAGCGGCCTTCGGCGACGGCGGGCTTGTCCTGACCGGCCGTCCAAGCCTGCAGCCGCCGGTCGAGACCGAAATAGGCCGCACCGTTCTTCCAGTTCCAGGTGCGGTCGGCGTAAAGAAGCTGCAATTCGAAGGCCGTCGGCGCGATTTCGGGCTTGGCGGCGGCTTCGACGGTGGGCGCGTTGTTCGCCGCGCCGGCGGTGCCGGAAAAAGCAAGCTGACCGCAAACTACCATGAGGGACACGAGCCAGCCGCGGCTGGCGAACCGGCGCTGTCCCCTGCCCGGCTCCGATCGGGATATGGTTTTCACTGTCGTTCCGATGCGCGATCGCATGTCAATAGCCCCCTCTCGAACCCCAAGCCAACCGGGTCGAGTAACCATGATGTGGAAGATGTTTCTTCGGGCTTTCCGCGGTCCGTCACGATGCCCGGGCGCCGTCTGCCCGATGGCGGCACGGTGAGCGCCCTTGAAGCCATTAACAGCCCAGCAAGGCGCTATGTCAACAGAGTCCAGACCCAAGTGATCGTGACAAGCCGTTATTTAACCATGGGTATTACAATCTTGTGATATTTTTACAGTTACTGGCGATCACGTGCCACAATAGCTGCGGCGGGAGGGAGCGGCTCAAGATGACCGGCAACACGGAAACGGCTGATGTCGCAGGCGTGGCGCTGCCTCGCCGGCGAGGCATGCCCGGCGTGCGTATCGAGGTCCATACGCTGATTTTGCTGGCCATCCTGCTGGTGGCCGCAATCGCCCGTTTCCACAACATCACCCAGCCGCTCGTCGACGCTTTCAGCTGGCGCGAGACGAGCACCGCGATGATGGCCGACAACTTCCAGCGGAACAGCTGGAACATCTTCTTTCCCGAGGTGAGCTGGACCGGCCCCGGGCCGAGCTACCAGGGGCGGGAATTCCAGATCGTCAGCTATCTCACCGCCCTGCTCTACCAGCTCTTCGGCTGGCACGACTGGTTCGGCCGGATGGTCGCGGCGACGTTCGGCATGGTGACGGTGTTCTCGTTGCACAGGCTGACCGCGCTCTGCTGGGACGAGGCACACGCGCACGCGGCCGCCCTTGCCTATGCGCTGATGCCCGGCCCGGCGATGATCGACAGCTCGTTCCTGCCCGACCCCTCGATGCTGGCGCTGGTCACGTTCGGCGTGTGGCTGTTTGCCAGATATTGGGCCGGAGGCAAGGCATGGCTGCTGCCGCTGGCTACGGCGAGCTTCACGCTGGGGGCGCTCGCAAAGCCGCCCGGGCTGGCCGCCGGCGCCGTCATCTTCTACCTGATGGTGTGCTGGATCCTCGAACGGCGATACAAGCGGGCGGCCCGGGTGCTTGTCAGCGGACTGATCAGCCTCGCCGTCATCGCCGCCTATTTCAGCTGGGCGATCTATCTCGGGCGCTCCTACCCGCCATACCATGTGGCCGGCAGCGGCTATATCTGGGATTCCGGCTTCTGGACGTTCTTCAGGAACAACTTCTACTTCAAGTCGGTGTGGAACACGTCCGTCTGGTGGTTCTACGGCTATCCGTTCATGGCGCTGATCGCCATCGGTTTCTGGATGCCGCCGAGGCCTGCTCAATCTGGCGAGCGCGTGCTTGCGGGCGTGCCCTATGTCTGGCTTGCCGCGGCGACAATCGTCTACCTCGCGGCGGCGCGCGAGATCACCAGCAATCCATGGAACTATCACATCTTCCATGTGCCGTTCGCGATGTTCTGCGGCCGCGGCGCGCTGGTGCTGGCCACGCTCGGCACCGGCGCCGCGCTCACCCCGGCGGTCGTGCTGCGCTCGATCTGCATCGCGGCGCTGGCGCTCGTGCTTTCAACCTTCCCGCTGCTCAAGACGATGAAGGCGCCGGTCGCCATGAACGGCAAGCTGCTTGGCGAGGAGCTGGCGCGCCTGGTCCGGCCGGGCGAACTTGTCGTCGCCATCGCGCCGGAGGTCGGGGATCCCGTGGCGGTCTATTACAGCCGCGCGCGCGGCTGGGTGTTCCCGCCCGGCGGCGGCGATGTCGAATGGTCGAAATTCGTCGAGAACGACGCTGTCGCGATCGCCCAGCTCGAAGAGTTGCGCGCCCAGGGCGCGGATTATTTCGGCACCGCCAAGGAAGCGGCCGACAAGGAGGACCGGCTATTCATCGAGCACCATGACGGGGTGATCGACTACCTCGACAGGACCGGAACCAAGCTTGTGGATTCGGACAAGCTGCTGGTCTATAGGATCACCCGCCCGTGATGGAGCCGCGGTTTGAGACCGCACGCCACGGGCGGGCGCGGCGCGGCCTTTTGCCGGCGGCCGGCGGGCCGCCGGAACGTAGCGGGCGACGCCATCGGAGACTTGGTTGAAGCGAGCATTCTCGATAATCGTCACCCTAGCGCTGCTGGCATGGCTTGCTGGTGACTCGCGCTGGAAGATGGTGGGCGACGCCTTCGCCAGCATCACGCCCGGCGCCTTTGCCGCGGTGACGCTGGCGCTGTTCGTCACGTATGTGCTGCGCGCGCTGCGCGTCTGCGACGAATTCCGCGACGAGGTGAACGGCCGCTTCGGCGCCTGCCTGCGCGTCATCCTGGTCCACAACGCCATGATCAACGTGGTGCCGTTCCGCGGCGGCGAAACCGCCTTCCCGATCCTGTTGCGCCAGGTGTTCGGCATTTCCATCGTGCGCGCCAGCGCTTCGCTTTTGTGGTTCAGGCTGCAGGATGCCTTCGTGGTCGGCGTGCTTGCCTGCCTGGTCTGGCCAGGCCTGCATCCGGCGCTCAGGGCAGCGGGCATCGCGGCGCTGATTGCCGCCGCCTGGTACCTGCCGCGCTGGGCGCGCGCGCCGCATGACTGGTCCGGGCGCGGCAGGATCGTGTCGAAGCTCGGCAAGCTGCGCGACATCTTCACCGAAGCCACGGGGCGTTCCCGTTACGGCTGGTGGTGGACGGTGGCCAACTGGACGCTCAAGCTTGCCGTGCAGGGGTGGCTGCTCGCCATGCTGCTCGGCACCTCCTTCCAGACCGCCTTTCCCGGCGCCGTCGGAGCCGAGGCCGCCGCCATCCTTCCGGTGCAGGGCGTCGCCGGTTTCGGCACCTACGAGGCGGGCGCCGCGGCGGCACTGCTCTATTCCGGCATCGCCATGAAGGACGGCTTGCAGGCAGCGCTTGCGCTGCACCTCTTCATCCTCTGCTCGGCCGTCGCCACCGGTGCGATCGCCTGGCTGTTTCCCTCGAAATCGACGCTGCCGGACAGGCCGGCCACGGGGCCCGCAAGGAAATGACCGCCATGAACGTGCTTCCCATTCCTGTCTCGGGACTGCCCGAGGGCGCCGTCATGCCCGAGCACAAGCTTTCCATCGTCATTCCGATGTACAACGAAGCCGACAATGTCGAGCCGCTGATCGTGCGCATCCACCAGGCGATGGAGAATTACAGCCAGCCCTGGGAAGTCGTGCTGGTGGACGACGGCAGCACCGACGCCACGCCGAACGAAATCCGCAGGCTCGCGGCTGAGTACGGACCGCATGTGCATGGCGTGGAGCTGGTGCGCAACTTCAAGCAGACCGCGGCCATGCAGGCAGGCCTCGACGCCGCCCGCGGCGACGTCATCGCGACGCTCGACGGCGACCTGCAGAACGATCCGTTCGACATTCCGCGCATGGTCTATCGCCTGCTGACCGAGGACCTCGACCTCGTCGCCGGCTGGCGCAAGAACCGCCAGGAAGGTTTCTGGATGCGCCGGCTGCCGTCCCGCATCGCCAACTCGCTGATCGCGCGCGTCACCGGCGTGCGGCTGAAGGACTATGGCTGCAGCCTGAAGGTCTTCCGCGGCAGCGTCATCCGCAGCGTGCGCCTCTATGGCGAAATGCACCGCTTCATCCCTGCCTGGCTGGCGACGGTGACGACGCCGCGCCGCATCGCCCAGGAGGTGGTGACGCATCACGCCCGCATCCACGGCCAGTCGAAATACGGCATCTCGCGCACCTTCCGCGTGGTGCTCGACCTCGTCTTCATGTTCTTCTTCATGCGCTACCGCACCAGGCCCGGCCATTTCTTCGGCGGCATCGGCATCGTGCTCGGCGTGCTGGGCTCGCTGGTGCTGGCCTATCTGTTCGGCCTGAAGGTGTTCTTCGGACAGGACATCGGAACGCGCCCGATGCTGTTCACCGGCTTCTTCCTGGTCATCGCCGGCCTGCAGATGGTGACGTCGGGCGTGCTCGCCGAGATGCTGTCGCGCGTCTATCTCGAGGCGAATGTCTCACTCGCCTATGTGGCGCGCCCGCAGCCCGCGCATGGCGAAGGCGATGGCTGGCGCTGGCCGAGCCCGCCGGCGGAAGCCAAGAAAGCCCCGCGACGGAAATGATCCCGCCGCTGTCCTCATTCGAGGCCCGCGCATGACCACCCTCGTGACCGGAGCCGCCGGCTTCATTGGCAGCCATGAAGGCGGCCGGCTCGCCGGCCGAACGGATTTTCGTTCCATCAGTTCGACATAGGCGAGCCGGGCGCTGGCGGCCAAGCTAAAGGGAACGCCTGTGTCGGTTCAGCGCGCGCGGCAGGCAGAGCGCTGGCCAAAGCCGCTCGGCCCGCAAATCCAGGGCGAGTGGCCGAGCAGCGGCCCAACGCTGCCAAGGCTGTAGGACACCTTGACCGACGCCGGCGTGCGGATGCGCTGCGGCCGCACGAAGGCTGCATAGGCCTCTTCCCTGACGCGCGTCACGCTGGTCGTCTGCGTCAACGGCTTGCGATGATGGGCCCGGTAGAGCCGCTTCGTCTTGACGTAATGGACCTTCTTGCCGAGCGCGTTCGCCATTGGCTTGTTGCCGGCGATCGAGCCGGTCTTGCCCGCATCCATGCTCTGGCAACCGGACACCATCGAGACCAGCGCAATAGCGACAAAGACGCGGGCATGTTTCTTGGCGAGCACCGCTGCGCCATCCATGAATTTCTTCATTGTCGTCCCCTGCCGTGAAATAATTCTCTGGAGCGCTGGAATATACTTTTTCTCTGCTTCTTTCCGCGCCCTGCAAGCGGCCTATCGCCACTTACTTCATGCGAGCAATATTAGAGGAGACTTATTAAAATTCATGCAAACGACACGATGAGCGCCGTCTTTCCGCGCTCGATCGATTATTATTAAAATTTGAATCTTTCTGGCGACCGCCGGCAGCCGGTCGCTGGCCAGGACTTCAGTTCAGGCGTGCACGTGGAAGGCCTAGAGCGGTTCACTGTTTCACGGAAACGGCGAACCGCTCTATCTTTTTGTTTTTTGCGCAATTCCGGACGGAAAACCGTTACACACTTTTCCTGGAATTGCTCTAGCGCGGGGTTTCCCAGCCCGGGTCGAAGTAGAATTTGCGCGAACCGATGTCGCCCATGCCGGCGCCTGAAATCACATAGGCGATCCTGACGATGCGGAAGCCGCCGGCACCCTGCTGCAGCCCATAGATGCCCTCCAGTCCGCGATCGTAGAAGCCCGCGACCGGCACACCGAGCGCGAGCAGCGCGAGCGAAGCGTGCAATGCGAATTTCGTGGCATTGGTGCGCAGCGATATCCTGTTCTCCGAAATGTGCTTGGCGATGATGACCACGACGAGCAGGCCGTAGAGGAAGGCATTGAAGGCGGCGAACCAATAGAAACCGGTGGCGTCGAAGGGGTGCTTGACGAGCAGCACCGGCAGGGCCGCCCCGATCGCCAGGACGACGTAGGGCACAAATACCCGCGCGGGCAAAAGGTGCTTCGGACCGCTGCCTTTAGGGGTGACGCGGAAATCGACAAAGGATTTCGTCACATAGTCGCGGATCGCCGACAGCGTCCCCCACAACACCCAAGGCCAACGGGCGAAAAAGAGGAACAGCGTACCCTCCCAGCTCAGCGTCTTGGCGGTCAGGGGCCGAGACAGGCCGAAAGCCTTGAGCATCATCACCAGCCCGACCAGTGCCACCGAATTGGGCAGGTAATAGAAGATGAAGTCGGCGTACATGACGTTGGCGAAGTTGCGTCCCGTGGACAGCGCATAGATCGGCATGACGTACATCATCAGCGCAAACAGCGCGAATAGCGGGTACCAGAGCTGGCAAAACAGAAACTGGAACTTCAGCCGCGGCGGCAGCTTGTGAAAGTATTGCGGCGTGTATTCGAGCAGGATCGTCACCAGGCTTCGCGACCACTGGAATTCCTGCGTGACGAGATCCGCGAAAGTCTGAGGGCCGTCACCATGGGCTATGGCGTCGATGGCGTGCACGCCGCGCCAGCCCGCGGCATTGATCAGCATGGATGTGGAATGATCCTCGGCGAGTTCCGGGCCAAGTCCGCCGGACTCGCGCAGCGCTTTCGTCCTGACGGCGTAGTGCGAACCGATGCAGAGCGGCGCGCCGCGTCCGGTATGGCCGGATTGCAGGGGGCCGTGGAACATGCCTTCCGGGAACAGGCGGCCGCGCGCCGCCCAGCTTTCGTCGGCGTTGTTGTCGCAGATGCTGGGTGCTGAAACATAGCCGACGGAAGGATCGGCGAAAGGATAGAGGATTTCCCGCAGATAGCTCGGCGACGGCACGTGATCGGCATCCATTTGCGCGACGAAATCGTAGCGTTCGTAACCGTAGTGATCGTAGAAGAAAGCGAGATTGCCTTCCTTGCAGCGGGTCCTGCGCGGCCAGGTCTTGCGATGGTAGTCCTCGCGACCGCGCCGCGTCGAAACCAGCACGCCATGCGCATCGCACCAGCGAATTGTCTCCTCGGCCGGATCCTCGTCGGCCAGCCAGGTGTCGTGCGGATAATCCTGCGCCAGCATCGCCTCCAGCGTGCGCTGAACGACGGCGAACGGCTCGGACGGCGCCTTGGTGACCACCATGGCGACGCGCGAGCGCTTGGGGATGGTGTGCAGCTTCGAGGATTTCCGCGAGGCATGAACGTTGAGCAGGAAATACATCGGCATCAGCGTCAGCCAGGCTAGCACGAGGGTGGCAAAGGCATAGGGTCCGATGTGCTCGATGTGTTGCGGCCGCAGCCACCAGGACCAGAAGAAGAAAAGCGTGACAATCCAGAATGCGAGGCCGAGCCGAAGGATCGATTGCTGCCTGGACGATAGAACAGGCAGCAGATAAGCGCCTTTCGGGCCAAAGCCGGCGTTGGCCCCGCCCGACTGACCCGCACGCCCCTTGCTGCCGCCGACAATGCCGGCACCCACCGAAACGCTCATACTACCCGCCGCCGCTTCCGCTCCCGCCCTTGCGGCCGAAAGCGTTCAGATCCCACGGCAGAATCAGCATCTCCTAATGGAGAGTCAACAGAATTAAGCTTGCGTTAACCAAGCTTCTTGAGAACTGGTTAACCTCAGTCTCACCCCCGGCGGCCCCTTGCGGGCTTGGTGCGCCGGTCCAAGGTCTCCGACGAGCGCGGTGTCTGACCAACGACGGCTCTATCACAACCATGGCGTTAACCATGTCGTGCCGATATGGTTAAGTAACGGTTAATTGCACTTGACTCTGGCCCAGCATAGGCTCTTATATCAGGAAGGGTTAATATCGTAATGTTGACGCGAATTTGTGAGTATCGCGGCGACAGTCTCCCGGGCTCCAAGGTATAGGCGCCCCGAGGGATGATCTGATGGGCAGCCTCACGCCAAAAGTGTGCCGGTCCCAGTCGCTCAGAAAAACCGCAGATCACGTCGGCTGACCGATTGTCTGGGTTTAGCGTGCCGATTCCTGTCGGCACACTGTGGCGAGCTTCAACGTCCTATGTTGAAGCTATGGGAGGTCGGGTATGAAATACTCCGCAGCAACCGCACTTTTTTCAGTGCTCATCGTCGGCGGCAGCCTGGCCTTGCCGGCTTCGGCAGGATCGCCCGTGGGAACGGACCCGGTGCAGACGAGTTCGGCCGCGTCGGCATTCGGCTCCTATGATCCCTATGGCGACTTCAGCAACGACAAATCGGCCACCATCGAAGAGCTCTTCCTGCCTTGGGAAGACGTCGATCTCTCGACGCTGCCGCTGGCCGACGCCTATGCTCTGCAGCGCGGGCGCTCGCTGCTGATCACCATCGAACCATGGACCTGGTCGAAGGACTGGCGCATCACGCCGCCGGAACTGCGCAACGGCATCCTGGGCGGCAAATATGACGCCAACATGCAGGCCATCTGCAACCTGGTCGGACAGATGAAGAGCCCGGTGACGATCCGCTGGGCGCAGGAAATGGAAGACACCAACGGCCGCTTCACCTGGGCCAACTGGGCGCCGAAGGACTGGATCGCCGCCTACAAGCGCGAGGTCGATGTCTGCCGCAAGGCCGCGCCCGCGGCCAAATACATGTGGTCGCCCAAGGGGATGGAAGGCCTGGAGAAATACTATCCCGGCGATGACTATGTGGACGTCATCGGCCTGTCGGTGTTCGGCCTGCAGAAGAAGGACAACGATGAAGCCGGTCGCGACCGGACCTTTGCCGAGGCCCTGAAGCCCGGCTACGACCGTGTCGCGAAATTCAACAAGCCGGTGATCGTGGCCGAGCTCGGCTATGTCGGAAAGCAGGACTATGTGACGAAGTGGGCGGAAGAAACCCGCAAGTCCTATGCGGAGTTCCCGGCCCTGACCTCGGTGGTCTACTTCAACCAGAAGGAGACGTGGCCGTGGCTGAACGGCTATGGGCTGCCCGACTGGCGGGTGACCCAGCACGTCCTGCCGTAAGGCCGCAGAGACCGTGCCCGTTCCGGCACCTCCGGGACGGGCTCCAGCTTCAAGTTCAAGAGTGACAAACTCCAAAGCCCGGCTTTGGAGGCGGGTCTAGGCGTGGCGTAAATCAGTTGGCGGAGTAAAGGCGTGAAACGGGTGTTGTATAAATTTGTCGGAGCGGTGCTTGCCTGCTCCGTTTTTGCTGTCGGCTCGCAGGCCCCTGCGATGGCCAAGGCCGCGGACAAGGTCGACGCCCAGGCGTCAAAGGCCGCCGTCGTCTCCGACGGGGGCGTCTACCAGCTATATCAAAACCACTCGTGGCTATGGGGCAAGAACGGCGCCGCCTTTTTTGCGGTGAAGCAGCGGCAGCTCGACGCCTGGACCTCCGACAAGGGCAAGCCGGGCTATGGCGACGGCATATGGTTCATTCCGGGCGGCGGCAAGCTCTGCTATCGCGCGACGTGGTACGGCACATGGGGATCGAAGAAGTCCATGGCCTGCTTCGAGCACCGCCAGGCGGGCAAGGTCGTTTATCAACGCAAGTTGCCTGACGGCGAGTGGTATACATTCAAGGATCGGCACGGCAAGTCGAAGCTGCGCTACGGCGATTATGCAAGCGGCAAGATGAAACGCATCAAGGCGAAGCTGTAGTCCACCGCAGCAACACCGAAACGCTGGGCTTACGTCGCGGCGCGCCATGCGCCCGGCGACAAGCCCTTGATCGTCTTGAACACCCTGGTGAGATGGCTCTGGTCGGCGAAGCCGGTCGCGGCGGCGATCTCGGCCAGCGGCATGTCGGTCTTGATCAGCGTCGAGGCGGCGCGGATGCGGCGGTCGCGCAGATATTGTCCGGGCGTCATGCCGGCGGCGCGGTGGAAGTCGCGGATGACCTGGAAGCGGGTGACGCCCGCCGCAGCAGCCAATCGAGCGAGGTCGAAGCAGGCCGCAAGGTCCTCGGCGATCAGTTCGCCATAGAGGCGGAAGCGCCGCGCCGTTTTCCCGCCGCCCGACGCGCGGTCGCGGCGCTTGCCGTCGCCGAAGCGGCTCACCAGTTCGCGCAGCACCGCCAGCATCGCCGCTTCCTGTTCCAGCGCCTGTCCTGCCAGGCGATGCGCCCGCACGAAGGCCCGCGCCAGATCGGCCGCGAGCACAATGCCTTCGCCGAACATCGGCAATCCCGGCAGTTCCAGATCCTCGGCGATCTCGGCCATCAGCACGGCATCGGGATAGCAGGTGCGGTAGGCCCAGCCGGCGGCAACGCCTTTCTCACCGTCATGCGGCTCTTCCGGATTGACGATGATGATCGAGCCCGCCGGCGCCAGATGCTGGCGGCGGCCGATGCGCAGCTTCTCGACGCCGGCCACCACGACGCCGAACACCCAGGTTGGATGGGTGTGCAGCGCATAGGCATGGTCGCGATAGCGGGCGGCGAGCATTTCGAGACCGCCCAGGCCTTCATGCTGCGTCAGCCTTGCCGCTTCGCGTTCCGTTTGCTCGCTGGCGTCGCTCATGAAGGCAGCCTTTCGCGAAACCGCCCTGCCCGTCAATCCCGTTCAAGACGCCAGCCGACGACGCAGGCTAGATCGGCACATTCGAACACGGAGACGGACAATGCGGAAGAACGACAGGATAGCGGCCATCGTGCCCGAGGTGATCGGCTGGCGGCAAGCGATCCACGCCAATCCGGAACTCGGCTTCGCAGAGCATGAGACAGCAGCGTTCGTCGCGGCGAAGCTCAAAGAATTCGGCCTGACCGTCCACACCGATGTCAGTGCCACCGCGCTTGTCGCGACGCTGACCAGAGGCGCGGGCGGCAAGGCGATCGCGCTGCGTGCCGAACTGGACGCGCTGCCGATCAAGGAAGCAACGGGCCTGGCCTATGCCTCACGCAAGGACGGTGTCATGCATGCCTGCGGCCACGACGGCCACACCGCGATGCTGCTCGGGGCGGCTAAGCTGCTGGCCGAAAGCGAGAGCTTCGACGGCACGGTGGTGTTCGTCTTCCAGCCGGCCGAGGAGGTGCTTGGCGGCGGCAAGAAGATGATCGAGGACGGGCTGCTGAAGCGCTTCCCGGTCGAGCAGGTCTTCGCCGTCCATAACTGGCCAGGTTTTCCGGAAGGCCATATCGGCGTGCGCACCGGGCCGCAGATGGCGGCCGTCGACGATTTCGAGATCGTCTTTCGCGGCAGCGGCTGCCACGCGGCGATGCCGCATCTGGGCGACGATCCGCTGCTTGCGGCGGCAAGCTTCGTCACCGCGATCCAGCGGCTGGTCTCCCGCAGCATCGATCCGCTGTCGCCGGCGGTGTTGTCGGTGACGCAGATCCATGGCGGCCGCTTCAACAATTTCGTGCCGGGCGAGGTCAAGGTCGAAGGCACCTGCCGCTTCTACGACCGCGCGCTTTCCGACCACTGCGCGGACGAAATCGAGCGCGTAGCGCAAGCCACCGCCGCGATGCACGGCGCCAGCGCCGAACTCACCTACAAGCTCGGCTATCCACCGGTGGTGAACCCGCCAAACGGCGCGGCGCTCGCGGCCTTGGCGGGCGCGGACACGGTCGGTGCGAAACGCGTCGCGACGGAGTTCCAGCCCAGCATGGGCTGCGAGGATTTCGCCTTCCTGCTGCAAGGCGTCGGCGACGGCGCCTATGTATGGATCGGCGCCGGCGATGTCGGCCCGGGCGCGGGACTGCATGGCGACCGCTTCGTCTTCAACGACGCCATCGTCCCAATCGGCATCCGCTTCTTCCTCAATGTCGTCCAGCGCGCGCTGCCGGTTGGCGGGAGGTAGCGCAATTGCCAAGTCCGCCGATTTCGCGCAACGGTCTTCGCGACGGAAACGATCGCGAGACCTGATGCCGGGGGCTGACAAGACCGTGCTGATCACCGGAGCGCGGGCGCCGGTGGCGTTGCATCTGGCGCGCCTGCTCGACGGCGCTGGCCGCCGGGTGATCCTGGCCGACACGCCGGCGCGCCCGATCGCCGCCGCAAGCAGGGCCTGCGCGCGCTACCATCGCCTGCCGCCGCCGCGTTTCGAGCCTGAGGCCTATGCCGAGGCGGTCGAGGCGCTGGTTCGCGAGGAAGGCATAGGGCTGGTCATCCCGACCTGCGAGGAGGTTTTTCATCTCGCGCTGGCCTGGCACAGCAGGGCCATGCTGGCGCAGCTATTCGCGCCCGGCATCGAGCTGCTGGCGGAAGTCCACAACAAGCATGCCTTCATCCGGCTGGCCGAGCGTCTCGGGCTGGCAGTGCCGGAAACGGTATTGCTACAATCGACCGCCGATCTGCATGCCGTGCGCGGCCGCTCGCGCGGACTGGTGTTCAAGCCGGTCTGGTCGCGCTTCGCCAGCCAAGTGCTGCTGCGTCCGACACCGGATTTTCTCGATGCGATCGCCCCCTCGCCCGCCATGCCATGGGTTGCGCAACGTTTCGTCGATGGCGACGAGATCAGCGCCTATGCGGTGGCGCGCGAGGGCAGGCTCAAGGCGCTGGCGCTCTATCGTTCGCTCTATCGCGCCGGCAAGGGCGCCGGCATTTTCTTCGAACGAGTCGAAGATGGGGCAGCGCGCGAGCTTGTCGAGCGCATCGTCGCCGGCACGTCTTGGACCGGGCAGATTTCCTTCGACCTGATGTGCGAGGCGGACGGAAACGTGCTGCCGCTGGAATGCAATCCGCGCGCCGTGAGCGGCCTGCATTTCTTCCGCGATCCGGCGCGGTTTGCCGATGCCGTCCTGGGGCACGGGCCGGAAGTCATACCCGATGTGGTCGCACCGCAAACGGTGCGGCTTGCCATGTGGGTCTACGGACTGCCGGCGGCTTTGCGATTCGGTGGTCTCGTTCGCTTCCGGAAGGCGATGCGCGATGGTCAGGAATTGCTCGACTGGCCGGGCGACCCGGCACCGGTCAAGGCGCAATGGCCGGCGCTTGCCGAGATCGCCGGCGTGGCCTGGCGCCAGCGCATCAGCCTGCAGGTCGCGTCGACGCGGGATATCGAGTGGAATGGGCCCGGCTAACGGTTGCTTCCCGATCCTTCACGTCCTGAGGGAATCGGGATTGGTCGGTTTGGCATAAAGTTGGAGACCCAGCGCCTTGGTGACTCCCAGGAGCGTGCTGAGGCGCGGATCGCCCTTTTCGCTCAGCGCCTTGTAAAGCGCTTCCCGGGTTACGCCGGCGTCCCTCGCGACGGCTGTCATGCCGCGAGCGCGAGCGATGATGCCGAGCGCATGGGCGATATAGGTTGCGTCGCCGGTCTCGAACGCATTTACAAGGAGCTCAGCCTGGGACTCTGCGTCGTCGAAATATTCAGCGGCATCGAATGGTGTGGTTTTGAGAGCCATGTCAAACCTCGTTTGCCATCTGTTTGGCTTTTCTGATGTCTCTGTCCTGGGAGGATTTGTCGCCTCCGCAAAGCAAGATGATGACCGTGTTGCCGCGCCGGATGAATAGCGGTAACCCGGTCCATAGTCGATCCGAAGCTCACCGATGCCTTCGAAGAACTTGGCGTCTCCCAGCAGGCCGGCCTCAACGCGGATGAGCCGCTGAGCGATCTTTCTGGCAGCTCGGATATCCGTGAGGTCCCGCAGCCATTTTCTGAATTCGTCGGTCTGCCGAACCTCGATCATCCGTAAACTATAATTCACAGATCTGAGCAAATCAAGTTGCGTGAACTTTAATTCACAGTTCGATCTGGTGCACCTTCGACTCACTCGCAGCCGGCGGCAGTTTGCCTTCCATGATTGCCGCGATGTCGCGGCGCAGGAAATCGAGCGGGCCGATCACCGGCATAGACTGCGGCGCGAAACGGGCGTTGTCGCTTGCCGATTTCAGCACGTGGCGATCCTGGTGCAGCGCGATGGTGAAGAGCGGCTTGAAGGCGAGCGCCTTCAAGCCGCCGAGCAGGCCTTGGCGCCGGCCGATCAGCCATCCGACGCCCTCGACGGTGCGCTCGTCGGCCTGACGCAGATGGAAAGTGGTGGCGAGCACCAGCCCGTCCTTGCCCCAATATTCGAGTTCGGCGATGCCTGGATAGCGGAAGCGGCCGATGGTTTTCGTCCGCTCGCCTTCCAGCATCCGGCTGATCAGGCCTTGCTGGCGCTCCTCGCCGGTGTAGCGGGCTTCGACCCAGCCCTCGCCGCCGTTCACCTCGACCCGCACAAGGTGCCGCTTCGAGGTCAGGCCGCGCAACAGGCCCTTGTGGGTGAAATGGGTATGGGTGGCGTCGAGAATGTTCTCGGCGGCATCGATAACCGTCGACTGCGTCGAGCTGCGCACCCGCCGCACGATGATGTCCTTGCCCTGCATGCAGTGCAGGTAAGGC
The DNA here is from genome assembly GCF_014843905.1 of Mesorhizobium silamurunense. Taxonomy (NCBI): domain Bacteria; kingdom Pseudomonadati; phylum Pseudomonadota; class Alphaproteobacteria; order Hyphomicrobiales; family Phyllobacteriaceae; genus Mesorhizobium; species Mesorhizobium silamurunense. The sequence continues at coordinate 55,622 of NZ_LPVS01000103.1, forward strand.
TCGCCCCGCGGCGTGCCGGACGAGACGAAGACGACGCCGTCGCGCTCGATCGCGGCGTAGCGGCGGACACGGTAACCCGGCATCTCGCCGACATGGCCGGGAATGGCGGTGCAGCGGCCTTCGCCATCATAGCGCCAGCCGTGATAAGGGCATTCGATCTCGCCGCCGACGACTTTGCCGGTCGAGAGTTCGACGAGCCGATGCGGGCAGCGGTCGAACAAGGCGGCAATGCCTTGCGCGGAGCGGAACAGCACCAGCGGCGCGCCGTCGAACAGGATGCGCTTCGGTCGCTTGCCGATGTCGGCCGACAGTGCCACCGCCTGCCAGTGATCTTTGCTACGGTCCCCGCGCTTGCTCACAGCTCGAACCTCCTGAGCAGGGGAATGCCGACCTTCGCCAGCACGCTCTCCATCAAGCGGATCGCCAGACGCCGGCGGCGCGGAAGATGGCCGGCATAGACGGCGTTGTACTCGACCGCGGCGACCGCGCCGCGCAGGCGCTTGAAGCCTGCCGCGCCGGCGCTCATGTTGAAGAACAGGCCGCGCGCCGTGGCATGGTCCTGCCCCATCGCCATCACCATGCGGTAGAGCCCCTCGCCGAGCGGCAGGCTGGTGTCGTAGCCGACGATCGGCTGGGTGAGCGTGCCGCCGTTCTCGAACAGGCCGGTGACCGCGACCAGCTCGCCGCCCGGCCGGCGCAGACCAGCAAGGCTGATGATGCCGCGCCGATGCATCTCGGCAATATAGCGAGCTGTGTAATGGGGATTTAAGGGCGTGTATTTGTCGAGATAGAGCATCTTGTAGAGCTGCTCGGCGCGCGCATAGTCGGCCTCCGTGAAATCGGCATCGCCGACCCGCTCGAAATGCGTGGCGCCGAGTTGCTTGCGGTCGAGCTTCATGTTTTTGGTCATGGCCGGTGCGGCGCTGCGGTCGGCGAAGATGTAGATCTGCCGCGCCGCCAACATGCGAAAGCCTTCGGCTTTCAGCGCGGCAATGGTCGCCGGATCGGCGATCTCGTTCAGCGAACGGATGACGATGGCACGATCCGGGAAGCGCGCGACCATCGCCGTTCTAAGTGCGGCGACCGTCTGCCGATCGAGCAGCGGCACCGGATTGGTCGAATAAAGCCAGTTGTTGACCTGCACCTGATGATCGAGGCCGCTTGCCCTCACCAGCGGCGTGCAGGTGCCGATGAGGGCCTGAAGCGCGCGGCGCAGCAACAGGTGGCCCGCAAAATTGCGCGTCTCGTCTATCGCATAGTCGATATAGGCGCTGGACGGACAGCAGATGTAGCAGTTCGGCGCTTCGCCGGCGTCGTTGAGCGTCAGCGGAAACGTCCGGCCGGCGATCTCAAAAGTTTCGACTTTGGTCATCAGATTGGCGACGAGGTCGCTTACGGGCACCTCGTTGAACAACCGGACGAAAGCGTCAACCTTGGCCGGCTTGTTTTCGACGCGGTCGGCCTGTTGGATCGGCTTTTCCATGACGGTCGCCCGGCTCATGGAGCCCGCTCCGGCCGGCATTCGACGCGGCGCAGCTTGCGGCTTGTCTCCAGCGGCAGCGGCGCGCGAATGAGAGTGACGGTCGCGGTTGCTTTTCGCGCTTCAAGAAGCGCGCGCACCGCCTGGTGTGCGGAGGCGGCAGCTTCATCGGCGAGCGTCGGAAGCAGTCTCAGCTCGATCGCATCGGGCGCGATCTGAACGAGCCGAAAATCGTCGATGCGGCGATCGGCCTTGAGCACGGCGTTGCGCAGCACATCGGGCGTGACGAGGATCGGACCGCCTTTCGAGGACAGGCGGAAGACATCATCCATGCGGCCGACGATCTCGTCCACACAACACAGCGGCGAACCGCAGCGGCAAGGCTGTTCCGAGAGGCGCAGCAGATCGTTCATGCGGTAGCGCGCCATGATTTGCGTTCGGCGGCGGAAGGCGGTGACCAGCGGCGTTACCAGCCCCTCGCCCGCCGGCTCGAATTCAAAGAAGACCGAGTCTTCGGCAAGGTGCAGGCCGCCCTGCCGGCACGTCACCGCGAACAGGCCTTCGGTCGCCATATAGATCTGGTCGAGCGGGAGCCGGAAGAAGGCTTCGATGACCGGACGGTCTACCGGATCGAGCGTCTCGGCGGCCGAGAAAATGCGTTTCGGTTGGAGTTGGAAACTTTCGGCGGCGAAATGCCTGAGCATCTTCGGCGGCGCAATGATCACCGTCGGGTCGAAGGCTTCGAGCGCTTCGCGCCAGTGTTCCGGCCCGAGCGTCAGATCGAAGAAGGCGAGCCTGATCAGCTTCGACTTGCGGGCGCTGTCATAAAGCCCGGTGTTCTGCGGCAGGATGACGGCGACGCGCATGCCGCGCCACAGAAGATCGGGCGCCCCCTTGGCGAGGATCGCGCCCAGCCAGCGGTATTTTTCCGCCTCTGAAATGACGAACAGGCCGCGATTGCCAGACGTGCCGGTGCTGGCGCCGACTGTGAGCGAACCGGCGCGGCCGTCGCGCGCCAGCGCTGCCCAGGCCTCATTGGCGGTGAGGCCATGGATGTTGAAATCCTCGAAGCGCGCCATCACCAGCGCCTTGTCGGTGACCGGCAGGTCGGCGAGACGAGCCGGCGGCTTGCCGTAGAACGGCGCGCGCGGCAGGTCGCGATCGAGGAAACGGCGCAAGGCCGCCGCCTGCCATCGCTCGAAGTCGGCGCGGCTCTTACGCGATGCCCAGCGCGTTACGGCAAAAGAGCCGATCGCTTCCGCCAGCGCGTTCATCCCGCCTCCGGATTGCTCGTCGCGAAATCATAGGATGTCGGCGCAGGATCATGGCAGAGCATCACCTCGCCACCCGTGCCCATGAAGCGCCGCAGCATGGCGCTGGTCGGCTCGATTGCCCCGGCTTCCTCGGCGATCAACGTAGCCGGGAAGCCGGGCGTGCGGTTTTCGGTCAGGGCGGTGAGCAGCCATTGCACATCGACGGCGTAGAGCAGCGGCCGCGAGAGGCCAGCGAACAACAGGCCGAACTGGCCGTCGGCATGTCCAGGAAGATCGATCGCGATCACGCTGCCGTCGCCGAAGAGGTCGGCCCCACCGAGTGCGCTGTCGCGCGCTTCGACGCGCGGCTTGGAGGATAGACCGTTCAACCGCGCTTCAAAATCAGTCGGAAAGAGCTCGGTGAAGATGCCATGGCGCAAATTCTGGCGCGGCGTTCGCGCCTTGACCCGCGTCCAGGCGGCATCGCTGGCGATGAAGCGCGCCCTCGGGAACAGCGACAGTCCGGAAATGTGGTCGGCATGGAAATGGGTGACGATGACGGTGCCTATGTCATCGGGCGAAAGGCCGAAATGCTTCAGCACCGGCAAGACCTGTCCGGCGGCGTCGAGTTCGGGCTTCAGCAACGCGCCATAGAGGCGCAGCATCCGGCCGCGTCGCTCTCCCGAAAGCGCTTCCCGCGTATAGCCCGTATCGACCAGCACCGGTCCGGCGGTGGGATGGAAGATCAGCCCGTAGCGGACACGCAGCCTGACACTTTGCCAGCTGCCGCCGCGCAGGATCAGCCGCTCGGCGGCGCTGACCCAGGCGCTGTTGGCGAAGACGATTTTCACGGCGTCGCAACGCCGGCGAAGGTGCGGTCGAGCCCCTGCTCGAAGGAAACCTTTGGTCTCCAGCCAAGCACGCGTCTCGCCTTGGAGATGTCCAGGCTCTGGGCATAGGCGAAGAGGCCGAGCCCATAACGGGTGACCGGCGGCTCCGGCCGGCCGGGCAGCCTGAGTGCCACCGCCTCCATAAGGCCTGCGGCAAGCATAGCCGGCAGCAGCGGCATCGGCCGCCAGCGCGCGGCAAGCCCGGCACGAGAGCAAGCCTCGTCGGCGATGCGGCGCACCGGCAGCACCTCGCCGCCGGAGATGTTGAAGATCTGGCCCTCGGCCTCTTCGGGTGCCGCGAGCGCCGCCATGACCGCATCGACGACGTCGTCGACATGGGTGAGATCGATCGCGGCGCGGCCGTCGCGAAACAGCGGCAGCGGCCGGCTTTTCGCCGCCTTGATCAGCCGCGGCAGCAGCGCGCGGTCGCCGACACCGTAGATGCCGCGCGGCCTCAGCACCACGGGATGGACCAAAGGCGCGGCAAGCACGAGCTTCTCCGCCTCCCGCTTGGTGCGGGCATAGTGGTTGGCCGGATCGGGCAAGGCCATGTCCTCGGTCAGGCCGAGCTGGTCGCGAAAGGCAAAGCAGACCGACGGGCTGGAGATATGGACGAAGCGGCTGACGCCTTGCCGCGTCGCGAAGTCGAGAAGGTTTCGCGTCGCCGCGACGTTGGCTGCCACGAAATCCTGCAGCCGGCCGAAGGGCGCCGAGAGCGCCGCGCAATGGATGACCCGCTCGACCCTGTCGAGCCGCGGATCGAGCGCGCCATCGAGCGGCTGCGCGAGATCATGACGGACGATGCGATGGCCGGTGGCTTCGAGCGCGGTGCAGCGTGCCGCATCGCGGCCAAGGCCGAGCGCCAGCGTGCCCGAGGCGGCCAGCCGCGCCAGCACATGGGAGCCAAGGAAGCCGCTGGCGCCGGTGACGAGCACGGCCATCCGTCAAGCCTCCAGCGCCATGCCGCCGAAGGACACGCCGGCCGACGTGCCGAGGAAGAGCAGCTTCATGCCCGGCGCCACGCGCCCCTCGCGGCGCGCGACATCGAGCGCGAAGGGAATGGAAGCCGCGATCTGATTGCCGAAACGGGCCGCGATGTCGACCAGCTTTTCCGGCGCGAAGCCGGTCTGGCGCGCCATATGCGCCAGCGCGATCGGGCTTGCCTGATGCGGTACGACGAGGTCGACATCCTCCTGCCGCCAACCGGCGCGCTCCAGCAAGTCTCCGACAAAGCCGCTGAAATGGCGCGAAGTCAGGCGGAACAGTTCCTTGCCGTCCATGTGGAAGAGGCTGTTGTCGGCGAACTCTTCCGGCTGACGATGGAAATCGAAGCGCGTGCCGCCGGCGCCGATGCCGCAGGCCCCCCAGCCGGATGGATAAGTGCGCATCAGGCTCGCCGCCACCTTGCCCTCGGCAGGCCCCGCCCTGCGCAGCACGGCCGCCGCCGCCCCGTCGCCGAAGAGTGCGGCCACCTCCGGCGCGTCCCGCCACGGCAGCGCGCGCGAAGCCACTTCGGCGGAGAAGACCAATGCCGTCTCGCATTGCCCGGCCTCGATCATGCGGCCTGCCGTCTCGAAGGCCGTGAGGAAGCCGAGGCAGGTGCTGTTGACGTCGAAAGCGGCGGCCGAACCGTCGGCAAGACCGAGGTGCTGCATCACCAGCGGCGCGGTCGCCGGCAGCGGCTGATAAGGCACGCCGCAGCCGCCAATGATCAGGTCGACGGCCTCGGCTTCGAGCCCGGCATCTTCAAGCGCAAGACAGGCAGCGGCACAGGCAAGGTCGATCTGCGATTCGGCGTCGCAGACATAGCGCTCAACGACACCGGTGGCCGCTTCGAGCGCGCCCTGGCCGAGGCCCAGCCTCTCCTCCAGCGCGCGAGTCGAGATGCACTCTGCCGGCACCGCCCTGCCGGTTCCGACGATCCTGATCCGCATCCTCCCCCCGCCGCGTAAGCTTGCGTCTATCTAAACCAAAAAGCGGCGATGTTCGCAAAGTTCACTAGCGGCAATCGTCTGGCTCTCCCGGAGAAACCGCGTCACCGTGTCCATGAATTCCACCGGGCGTTCGACATTGAGCAGATGGACGCCGGGAAGCAGCACAAGCTCGGCGCCGGGAATTGCCGCCGCGATCGCCTCGCTGTGGCTGGCGAGTGTGACCTTGTCGTCAACACCGCCGATCACCAGCGTGGGCGCGGTGATAAGGGAAATCGGGCGGCGCAGGTCGGCGTCGCGCACGGCAGCGAAGCATCCCGCGAGCCCTTGCGGCGACATGGCAAGGATCGCGGCGTGGAATTCCGCGACCGTCTTGTTCTTGCCGGCAAGCATCGAGGCCGGGAACCAATTGCGCATGAACATGTCCGCTGTGGCCGACAGGTCGCTTGCCGCAAGCACATTGCGGATCTGCTCGTCGAAATAGGACGCCGGCCCCAGATGCGGCGAGGTGTTGGAGAGGATCAGGCGCTCGATGCGTTCCGGCGCGTGGATGCCCAGCCACTGGCCGACGAAGCCGCCCAGCGACAGTCCGAGGAAATGCACGCGGGCGAGCCCGAGGAAATCGAGCAGTTCGAGAACGTCGCGGCCCAGTCGGTCGAGCGAATAGGCGCCGGCTGGCGCGTCGGAACCGCCTTGGCCGCGAAAATCGTGGCGCAGCACCCGGAAGGATTTGGCGAGTTCAGGAACTTGGCCGTCCCACATGTGCAGCGTCGTGGCGATGGAATTCGACAGCGCAAGCACGGGCCGGTCTTCCGGGCCGTCGAGCCGGTAGGCGATGCGGACGCCATCGCCCGCCGTGAAATGAAGCGTTTCGGTCATTTTGGCCCTCACCTGATCTGGCGGGAGGTCGTCCCGCGTCGTTTCGATGAGAAAGTTAGGTCTGGTTACCTTCGAGGAAAATTACTATGATTTGACAATCTCTGTAGGAAATCACGACAATGCATGATTTGAAGCTCCACGATCTGAGGTGCTTCGACGCTGTGGCGAGCGAGGGCAGTTTTCAGGCCGCCGCGCTTGTCCTGAGCCGGACGCATCCTTCCGTCTTCGCCGCGGTCGCACGACTGGAAGAGCAGGTCGGCCTCACCCTGCTCGACCGCAGCGGATATCGGGTGAGCCTGACAGATGAAGGCCGCCAGTTCCATGCGCGCGCCCGGCTGGCGCTGCGCGAGCTCGAACATCTCCAGAGTTACGCGGCGCAGTTGGCGAACGGCGAGGAAACCATCCTGCGTGTCGTGATGGGCGATGTCTGCCCGAGACCGCGGATACTCGGCCTGCTCAGCCGCTTCTTCGCCGAACGGCCCCGCACGCGCCTGCATCTTGACTATGAGGCGATCAGTGGACCGGTTGAACGGCTGATGGATGCCGAGGCCGATCTCATCTTCCATCGCGCCAATCCGTCCGATCCGCGTCTCGAGCGGATCGATCTGTGCAAGGTGGCCTTCGTGCCGGTGGTGGCGCCTGGGTTCCTGCCCTTCCAAGACGCGCGTCAGATCACGCCGGAGGCGATGCGTCCGTTCACCCAGTGCGTGATCCGGGACACGGCGCGGCGTCCGTCGACCGAGAATTTTTTCGTCCTCGACGGCGCGCATTCCTGCTCGACGCCGGATCACATGATGAAGAAGGAGCTGATCTTGCACGGGCTGGCCTGGGGCCACCTACCTGCGTGGCTGATCGAGGATGAATTGCGCGACGGGCGGCTGATCTCAATCGCCGGCAGGCACATTCCCGGCCGTACCGAGACCGTTGCCGCGGTGCGCCGGCGCGACCGGCCGCATGGGTCGGTGGCCGAAGCGCTGTGGCGTTATCTTGAGACACAGGGACGGGATGCGCCCTGAATGATAGACGCGACGATTCTCACGCCTTGCGCTCCCATCGCCGGTCGGGCGTCTGCTGCCAGTAGGTCACGGCGTGGCCGGCTTCCTTCATCGTCTTCCAGTGGCCGCGCGCGCCTTCGAGCTGTGCCGCGTCATGGCCATCGAACAGGAAGACCGCCCGCTCGTAGCCGGAAAGCTCGGGCGGCACGGCACCGTCGACGAGGAAACGTATCTGGGCTGAATTCGCGTTGCCTTCCCCGGTGGTGAGCAGGATCGGCTGCTCGGCCGGATAGGCTTCGCGGTCGGTGGCATGCGCCAGGAAGGAATCGTCGCGAAAGGTCCACAGATGCTGGTCGAGCGCGTCGCGCCGCTCTTCGGTTCCGGTCTGCACCACGGCGCGCCAGCCGCGTTCGACGCTGCGTTCGAGGAGGCCCGGCAGCGCCTCTTCCAGCGTCGATTCCGTCAGATGATAGAACAGGATGTCGGCCACCTCGAAAGCCTATCCTTCGTAATGATCGCGCACCAGCCTGTCGAGCAGCCTGACGCCGAAGCCCGAGCCCCAGGACTGGTTGATCTCGCTCGCCGGCGCGCCCATCGCCGTGCCGGCGATGTCGAGATGCGCCCAGGGCGTGTCCTTGACGAAACGCTGCAGGAACTGCGCGGCGATGATGGCGCCGCCATAGCGGCCGCCGATATTCTTCATGTCGGCGTTCTTGGAATCGATCAGCTTGTCGTATTCGGCCCCTAACGGCATGCGCCACACACGCTCCTGCGTCGCCTGTCCGGCGCCGAAGAGCCTGCCCGCCAGCTCGTCATTGTTGGAGAACAGGCCAGCATAGTGCTGGCCGAGCGCCACCATGATGGCGCCGGTCAGCGTCGCCAGGTTGACCAAGAACTTCGGCTTGAAGCGGTCGTTGGCGTACCAGAGTGCATCGGCCAGCACCAGGCGCCCTTCCGCGTCGGTGTTGAGCACCTCGATGGTCTGGCCCGACATCGAGGTGACGATGTCGCCCGGGCGCTGCGCGTGGCCGTCGACGGCGTTCTCGACAAGGCCGATGACGCCGACGACATTGGCCTTGGCCTTGCGCGCGGCCAGCGCATGGATCAGGCCGGTGACGGCGGCGGCACCCCCCATGTCGCCCTTCATGTCCTCCATGCCCGAGGCCGGCTTCATCGAATTGCCGCCGGTGTCGAAGGTGACGCCCTTGCCGATGAAGGCGATCGGCGCGTCCTTGGCCTTGCCGCCCCTCCATTGCATGACGGCCATGCGGGCACCGCGCGGCGACCCCTGCGCGACGCCAAGCAGCGAACCCATGCCGAGCTTCTTCATCTCCTTCTCGGTGAGGACCTCGACCTCGACGCCGAGGGCTTCCAGCTCCTTCGCGCGAGCGGCGAACTCTACCGGCCCAAGCGCATTGGCCGGCTCGTTGACGAGATCGCGCGCAAGCAGCACGCCGTCGATAACGGCCTCTTCGCCAGCGAAAGCCTTCTTGGCGGCGGACGGGTCGGCGCAGTGGATGGTTATCTTGGCCGGCTTCGCCGCTTCGGCTTTTTTGGTCTCCGCCCCCTTGGCGTTGGATTGGCCCTCTTCCTTGTCCTTCCTGGTCTTGTACTTGTCGAAGCCGTAGCTGCGCAGGAGGATGCCGGCGGCAAGGTTCGCCGCCTGCCTGCCATCCGGCTGGAGCTCGGGCAGGTCGAGGATAACCGCGACTTCCGCAGCCTTGCGCAGCGCGGTGGCTACCGCGCCGCCGAGCCTCAGCCAGGCGTAGTCGTCGAGGCTTGCGACCTTGCCGGCGCCGATCGCCACCAGCCGGTCGACAGATGTTCCTTCCGGCGCCAGCACTTCCACCGTGCTGGCGAACTTACCGGAGAAATCGGCGACCGGAAACGCGCGCGCCAATGCGCCGGCCGGGTCGCAGGCCTTCGCGGCATCGCCAAGACCGCCGCCCTCGGCCGCAAGCACGAAGACGCTGCCTTTTTTGGGCGCGGCAAATTTAGCGAAGGCAATCGAAGGTCTCGAAGTCATCAGATCCTGCTTTCGGGGTGAGGCGCCGCGAACCGGCTTTCAAAGCGTGCGCGACATTTGGTCGTTTTCGGCCATTTGGCAAGACTTTGGCCGAAATCGCTGTCTATATCGGCGCTGCAACCACCGAAGGATTCGTCGCGGCAAGACATAAGCTTCCTACCGCAACCTCTTGTTAACCATCAATGTTTTGCATTTCTTATCCATTGACGCGGACACTCCGCCGCGCCGGGGCGCATGGTGTGGAGCGACAAACCAGGATGAGCCGCCCATGGACCCGGTTGTGCGGGCGTCACCGGATGACTACCTTGTCGGCGGGCATGATGCCGTTCGGCACAATCGAGAAAAGCCTTCATGAAGGTCGTTGAACGCTACATCATGCGTCGCACCACCGCTATGTTCCTGGCGGCGCTGGTGTGGACACTGGCGATCGTGTGGACGACGCAGGTGCTCGCCAAGATCGACCTCGTCACCGACAGCGGCCAGTCGGCGCTGACCTTCTTCGAAGTCGCGGCCCTGATCATCCCTTCGATCATTCCGATCGTGGTGCCGTTCGCGCTGGTGGTCGCGGTGGCGCAGACGCTGAGCGCCATGAACACAGATTCGGAGCTGGCGGTGATCAACGCCGCCGGCGCCTCGCGCTGGACGATCGCCCGACCGATCCTTTTGCTCGCGCTGGCGGCCAGCGTCTTTTCCTTCGCCGTCGACAACGGGGTCGATCCCTACGCCAGGCAGAAGAACCGGCAGCTGGTGGCGGCCTCTCGCGCCGACCTTCTGTCGCTGATCATCCAGGAAGGCACGTTCCGCAGAATAGACGACGGCCTGTTCCTGCAAATCGGCGAGCGGCTCCCCGACAATAGGCTCGGCGGCATCTTCGTCGCCGATTCGCGCGAGGAAGGCGCCAACCTCACCTATTACGCCAAGACCGGCAGCATCGTCGAAAAAGGCGACGAGAAGGTGCTGATGATGAATGACGGCGTCATCAACCGCAAATCGGTCACCGGCGACCTTTCCGTCATCCGCTTCACCTCCTACGCCTTCGACCTGTCGGCCTTCATGTCGGCGGCGAACGAGATCACGCTGCTGCCCAAGGACCGGACGACGCCATACCTGCTCAACCCGGATCCCAACGACAGGATGTACCAGCGCCAGCCCGGCAGCTACACGGCCGAGCTCAATCAGCGCTTCTCCGAATGGTCCTATTCGCTGGTCTTCGCGCTGATCGCGCTTGCCGTCGCAGGCGACGCGCGCTCGCACCGCGAGGCGCGCATCCATCCGCTGATCACGGCAATCGCAATCGCCCTTTTCGTGCGCTGGCTTGGTTTCTTCGCCGCCGGCAAGGCCGACAAGGTCTGGTATTACGCCTATATGGTCTACGCCGTGCCGATCGTGGCGTCGGCGGTCTCCATCTGGTTCATCGTCTCCTCGCGCAGCATGGAACTGCCCACCGCCTGGGCCGACTGGATGACGAATCTCGCCGGCCGCGCCAGCGAGGGCTGGACCGCGCTCAAGCTGTGGTTCGCCCGGCGCGGCACCTCGGGCCAGGGAGCCTGACGATGGGCTGGACGCTGGGCCGCTATTTCTTCTTTCGCTATGTGACGATCACCGTCTGGTTCTTTCTCGGCCTGCTGGCGCTGGTCTTCCTGATCGATTTCACCGAGCTTTCGGGCCGCACGACCGGACTGCCGGGCTTCACCTACAGTACCGCCTTCGCCATATCGGCGCTGAGGATGCCGATGATCATGTTGCAGACGGTGCCGTTCGTCGGGCTGTTCTCGGCGATGGCGACGCTGGTGTCGCTCAACCGCCGCTACGAGCTGGTCATCGCGCGCTCGGCCGGCGTTTCGGCCTGGCAGTTTCTCTTCCCGTGCTGCGTCGGCGCGCTGATGTTCGGCCTGCTTTCTGTCGGCGTGCTCAACCCGATCGCCGCGCATGGCTTTTCCTGGTCCGAGCAGATGGAAAACCAGCTGCGGGCCGGCAAGTCGAACGCCGTCCCGGAGGACACGACGCCGTGGCTGAGGCAAAAGACCAGCTCCGGCGACACCATAATCGGCGCCCGCGCCATCCTCAACCAGGGCCTGGAGATGGCGGACGCGGTGTTCTTCGTCCTCGATCAGGAGGGCAACATCGTCGAGCGCAAAGACGCCGCGCACGCCTTCCTGCGCGACGGCTACTGGGAATTGCAGGACGTCAAAGTGTTCAAGGACGGCAACATCCGCCCCGAGCCTTCCGACCGCGTGCCCACCAACCTCAAGCCGGAATTCGTGCAGGAACGCCTGGCGCGCCCGGAAACCATCCCGTTCTACGAGCTGCCGGCCAAGATCGAGGTTGCCCGCTCCTTCGGCCTCAAGGCAAATGCCTTCGCCATGCAGTTTGATTCGCTGGTGGCGCTGCCGTTCCTCCTCATCGCCATGACGCTGATTGCGGCAACAGTTTCAATGCGATTTGCGCGGATGGGGCAGTCGGCGACGATGATTCTGGGTGGCGTCCTGGCCGGCTTTCTGCTTTATGTCGTTTCGGTACTGGTCAAGGCATTCGGGGTCGCCGGATTCGTGCCTACAATGGTGGCTGCATGGGTTCCGGTTGTCGTGGCTATGTTCTTCGGGGTGACTTTTCTGCTATACAAGGAAGACGGCTAGTGAGGGAGGCTGGTTTGCGCAGCCATAGGCAGGCCGGTTTGGCACGCCTTTATGGGGCGACCGCTTTGGCATGTCTGTTCGCCTGCGTGGTACCGGCGGTACCGGCGCTGGCGCAGACTATCACCGCGAAGCCTGTTCCCTCCGGCACGCAGATGCTGCTGGCCGCCGATACGCTTATCTATGACAACGACAAGCACACGGTGACCGCCGTCGGCGGCGTGCAGATCGACTACGGCGGCAACAAGCTCGTCGCCCAGCGCGTGGTGTACAATCGCGACACCAAGCGCCTCGTCGCCAGCGGCGCGGTCGAGCTCATCAACAGCGACGGCACCAAGATCAACTCCGACCATATCGACATCACCGACGACTTCGCCGACGGCTTCGTCAACGCGCTGCGCGTCGAGACGGTCGAGAAGGCCTATTTCGCCGCCGAAAGCGCCGAGCGCATGGGCGGCGTGCTGACGACGTTCCACAACGGCATCTACACCGCTTGCGAGCCCTGCGAGGACAAACCCGACTCGGCGCCTACATGGCGCGTCAAGGCGAGAAAGATCATCTGGAACGGCGAGAAGAAGACGGTTCGCTTCGAGAACGCGAATTTCGAGTTTTTCGGCTTCCCGCTCGCCTATCTGCCGGCCTTCGAGATCGCCGACCCGACGGTCAAGCGCAAGAGCGGCTTCCTGATCCCGGGCATCGTCTACAACAACCACCTCGGCGTCGGCCTCAAAGTTCCCTATTATTTCGCGCTCTCGCCGACCTATGATCTGACCGTCACCGGCAGCGGCTACACCAAGCAGGGCTTCCTCGGCGAGGCCGAATGGCGCCAGCGCTTCAACAATGGCGAATACAGCCTGAAGATCGCCGGCATCAATCAGCAGGATCCCGACGCCTTCATCGGCACGGGCAATCGCTTCACCGTCGATTCGGGAGAGCAAAACGATCCGAACAAGTTCCGCGGCATGATGGGCACCAAGGGCCAGTTCGCCATTAACGAGCGCTGGAACTTCGGCTGGGATGTGCTGCTGCAGACCGACAAGAATTTCTCGCGCACCTACAACATCGACGGCTACAACGAACTCGTTCACCAATCGTCGATCTATCTGACGGGCCTGAGCGACCGCAATTATTTCGACGTCCGGGCGATGCGCTTCGAGGTGCAGGAAGACACCCTCTCCAGCGATCCGACGGCGCGCTCCGCCAAGCAGCCCTGGGTGCTGCCGTCATTCGACTACGCCTATATCCCCGACATGGCGGTGGCTGGCGGCCAGCTGTCGCTCAACGTCAATGCGCGCGTCATCAGCCGCGACCGGCTTGACGCAGTGCTGGCCGATAACGCCATCCCCACTTCCATCAACAACGTGCGCGGCCTCGAGGGCCAATCGAGCCGGTTGACGGCCGAAGCCGAATGGAAGCGCACCTTCACCACCGATGGCGGCCTGCAACTGACGCCGTTGCTCGCGCTGCGCGGTGACACCGGATACAGCTCGGAGACCGCCGGCTCACTGGCCGCGGTCAACCAAATGGCGGCGAATCTCGGCGAGGACGTCGACATGCGCTCCTCGCTCGCCCGCTACATGGCCACGCTGGGCCTGGAGGCGCGCTGGCCGCTCCTGTTCTCGATGTCGAACTCCAGCCACGTCCTGGAGCCGACGGCACAGATCTTCGTGCGCCCGAACGAACAATATGTCGGGGGGCTGGCCATTCCGAACGAGGACGCGCAGAGTTTCGTCTTCGACGCCACCACGCTGTTCGAGCGCGACAAGTTCTCCGGCTACGATCGCATCGAAGGCGGCACGCGCGCCAATGTCGGGTTCCGCTATTCGGGCGCCTATGAAAACGGCTGGGGCACCAACGCCATCTTCGGCCAATCCTATCAGTTGGGCGGCGAGAACTCGTTCGACGCTCCGGACCTCGTCAATGTCGGTGCCTATTCGGGCCTGCAGACCGCGAAATCCGACTATGTCGGCCTCATCGGCTTCAACAGCCCGAGCGGCTTCTCCGGCTCGCTCAGCGGCCGTTTCGACGAGCAGAGCTTCGAGGTCAGGCGCGCGGAGATCAAGGCCGCCTATTCCGGCCTGCCCGTTTCGCTCAGCGCCAAATATGCCTTCATCCAGGCGCAGCCGCTCTACGGCTTCACCACGGACCGCCACGAGGTCACGCTCGGCGCCTCGACGCATCTGGCCGAGAACTGGCGGGTCTTCGGCACCGGCACCTACGATCTAGAGACAAGCGTCCTGGTCAAAGACGGCGTCGGCTTCGCCTACAACGATTCCTGCTTCACCTATGTGATGACGTTCTCGCAGACGCGCGATACGGTCACCAAGCAGGTGTCGCAGAATATCGGTTTCAACCTGTCGTTCCGCACGCTCGGCGATTTCGGCTCGTCGACCGCCGCCGTCGACACGATCCAGTAAGCGGCGGCAGGCGCGTCGATTTGGCGTGCCGGAAAGCCGCAGGCTTGATTTGACGAGCGAACCTTCGAAAATGGGGCCGATTCTCGGGGTCATGCGCCGGCGACATTGTTTCGCCGCATAGGGCGGGCAAGGGGTCGACCGCATAGCGCAAGCGTTCGGAGGACGTGCGGCGCCGTCTTGGCGGATAGGAATTGGGAAGGTGAGATGAGGAAATACCTGTTTTCGGCAGGATTCGCGCTGCTGGTGGCGGCGACCTCGGTTTCGATCGCGGCGATGACGCCGCCGGCGTTCGCCAGCCAGATCAAATATGTCGTCAACAACATACCGATCACCACCGGCGACATTGCGCACCGTGCCGCATTTTTCAAACTGCAGCGCAAGAAGGGCGATGCGGCGCAGGAAATGATCAACCAGACCCTGCGCCTGGCCGAGGCCAGGCGGCTCGGCATCCGCATCACCGACCAGCAGGTCGATGCCGCCTATCAGCGTTTTGCCTCCAACAACAAGATGCCGCTGGCGAAGCTCGACGCCATCATGGCGCAGTCGGGCGTCACCAAGGAGCATTTCAAGGAGTTCATCCGCGCGCAGATGGCCTGGAACCAGGCGCTTAGCGCGCGTTACCGCTCCGGTGAGGGCGGCTCGGTGACCGAGCAGGACGCGGTCCGCCGCATGCTCGACAAGGGCGGTTCCAAGCCGACCGCCATGGAATATATGCTGCAGCAGGTGATCTTCGTGGTGCCCGCTTCCGAGCGCGCCGCGACGCTTGCCAAGCGCAAGCGCGAGGCCGACGCCATGCGTGCCCGCTTCAACGGCTGCAACACCACGCGCGAATTCGCCAAGGGGCTGATCGACGTCACGGTGCGGGATCTCGGCCGCGTACTGGCGCCGCAATTGCCGTCGGACTGGGCAGAGCAGATCAAGGCGACCAAGGTCGGCGGCGCGACGCCGACGCGCGAGACCGAACGCGGCGTCGAGTTCATCGGCATCTGTTCCTCGCGCGAGGTTTCCGACGACAAGGCCGCTCAGATGGTGTTCCAGGCCGAAGGCGGCAGCAACGACAAGGACGCTGACGAGCTCAGCAAGAAATATGTCGACGAACTGCGCAAAAAGGCCACCATCGTCGAACGCTAGAGCGTCTCAGCTTTTCACCGAGACGCTGACCCGCTCTAAGTGTTTGTTTTCACGCAATTCCGGACGGAAGACCGTTGCACACTTTCCTGGAATTGCTTTAGGGCGACGGAGTTTCGGCGCGTGACAGAACAAGGCTCGATCCTGGCGTCCTGCCCCGGAGCAAATCAGACATCGCGCGGGACGCCATGAGCGCGCGCAGGAACGATGTGCCGCTGGCGCTCAGCGTCGGCGATCCATCCGGCATCGGGCCCGAGATCGCCATCGCCGCCTGGCAGGCGGGCGACAGCGCCGGCGTTCCGCCTTTCTACCTGCTCGCCGACCCGGCCCTGATTGCGGCGCGTGCGCGCGAAATCGGCGCAACGATAGCAATCATGGAGACCTTGCCGGAGCAAGCGGCGCATCACTTTTCCCGCGCGCTGCCCGTAGTTCCGCTCTACGCCCGCCATCTGGACAGTCCCGGAAAGCCGAATCCGGCCAATGCAGCGGGCACCATCGAGGCGATCGACCGCGCCGTCGCCGACTGCCTCGCCGGCCAGGCCGCCGCGGTGGTCACCTGTCCCATCGCCAAGAAACCGCTCTACGACGCCGGCTTCCGCTTTCCCGGCCACACCGAATACCTGGCGCATCTGGCCTCGCGCCACACCGGCGCAGAGGTGACGCCGGTGATGCTGCTTGCCGGACCCGAACTGCGCACCGTTCCGGTCACCATCCACATCGCGCTTGCCGAGGTGCCGAGGGTCCTGACGAGCGAGCTGATCGTCGCTACGGCCCGCATCACCGCCGCCGACCTCCAGAGCCGCTTCGGCATTGCGCGGCCCAGGCTCGCCATTGCCGGTCTCAACCCGCATGCCGGCGAAGGCGGCACAATGGGCTCGGAAGATCTTTCCATCGTGCTGCCGGCCGTCGAGGCGCTCAAGGCCGAGGGCATCGACGCTGTCGGGCCGCTGCCGGCCGACACCATGTTCCATCCGCAGGCGCGCGCCGGTTATGACGCAGCACTTTGCATGTATCACGACCAGGCGCTGATCCCGGCCAAGACACTGGCCTTCGACGAGGCCGTCAATGTGACGCTCGGCCTACCCTTCATCCGCACCTCGCCGGACCACGGCACGGCCTTCGACATCGCCGGCAAGGCCATTGCGCGCGCCGACAGCCTGATCGCGGCGCTGAGGCTCGCGCGCCGGTTGGCCGACAGCGGCCGCCAGGCCGCAGCCGCATGAGGCTCGATTGAGCGGGGGGCGCGTGAACATCGACGGATTGCCGCCGCTGCGCGAGGTGATCGAGCGCCACGGCCTGCAGGCGAAGAAGGCGCTGGGCCAGAACTTCCTGCTCGACCTCAACCTGACGAGCAAGATCGCACGCACGGCCGGCGAACTTGGTGAGGCAACGGTGATCGAGGTCGGCCCCGGCCCCGGCGGGCTGACCCGAGCGCTGCTCTTCAACGGCGCCAAGCGCGTTATCGCCATCGAGCGTGACGAGCGCTGCCTGGAAGCGCTGGCGGAGGTGTCCAGCCATTATCCCGGCCGGCTCGAGGTCATTCCCGGCGACGCGCTGAAGACGGATTTCGCCGCGCTTGCCCGCACGGCGGATGGCGGCCCCGTGAAGATCGCCGCCAACCTGCCCTACAACATCGGCACGGAGCTTCTGATCCGCTGGCTGACGATGGCCGAATGGCCGCCCTTCTATCAATCGATGACGCTGATGTTCCAACGCGAGGTGGCCGAGCGCATTACCGCCGGCCCAGGCAGCGATGCCTATGGCCGGCTCGGCGTGCTGGCCGGCTGGCGCACCGAGGCAAAGATCGCCTTCGACGTGCCGCCGCAGGCTTTTACGCCGCCGCCCAAGGTCACGTCCTCGGTGGTGCATCTGGTGCCGCGCGCTTCCCCCCTGCCCACCGACGGCAAGCGGCTGGGCCGCGTCACCGAAGCCGCCTTCGGCCAGCGCCGCAAGATGCTGCGGCAAAGCGTGAAAAGCCTCGGCGGCGAAGCCCTGCTCAGCCGCGCCGGCATCGACCCAACGCGCCGCGCCGAGACGCTCAGCGTGGAGGAGTTCGTAAGGTTGACGAACGCGGTGTGAAGCGCGCCCTGCCCTGAGACATCGCGCTTCTGTCTTCGAGTGGCATCCCGACCCCTCTCGCAAAAGCGCAAAACTGTTTGCGATGTCCTCGCACACCGTTCGCGATGTCTCCGGTCCTCTGTGGAGAAGAAGGGCTGGGCGGTTGCGCGTCACCAAACTGCTTCATATTTGCAACCGCTTTGATCTTGCAATCACTTATGCTAGGATCGATGTCGGCAGTTCGCTGCGGATCGATTTTCATGCGGTATGAAGCCGACTGAATTGCCGCCGTACAGCGGTGACCGGACTCCGCCGAGAGAACCACGCCGCGCATAGCGTTTCTGCCTAGAGAGGCTCTCGGATGAGGCTCGACCAAATGGCTTTTGTTGGCGGACAGGTCGGCGTCAGCGCCAAATGTCAAACGGCGGAAAACGACGTGAATGCCGATGAGATCAGATATTGGACGGAGATATGCGGACCCGAGTGGGTCCGGCTCCAATCGGCTCTGGAACGCGAGTTGGGGCCTCTCGGAGACCGGGCTATCGACGCATTGGACCCGCGTGACGGTGAAAGGCTGGTCGATGTTGGTTGCGGATGCGGGCACACGAGCTGCGCCTTGGCGCAAGCGGTCGGCCCGTCGGGAGCGGTGCTCGGCGTCGACGTGTCCGGTCCCATGCTCGCGGTGGCACGTCGTCATGCCAGGGAAATGAAGCTGAGCAATGTCCGCTTCATTGAAGCCGATGCTCAGTCCTTAGACTTTGGCCCGGAAGGATACGACGGCGTTTTTTCCCGCTTCGGCACCATGTTCTTCGATAACGCTGTCGCGGCATTTTCCAACCTCTGCCGCGCCCTCAAGCCTGGAGGGCGTCTGTCGTTCGTCTGCTGGCGGCCACGAGAAGAGATTGAGTGGGTGACTGTGCCGCTAAAAGCTGCTCTTCGCAGCCTCGGCTTGCCGCCGCCAAATCCATCCACTGCATTCTCGTTTGCCGATCCGGACTATACACATTCGGTCCTGGCTTCCGCCGGGTTCACGAACATCCTCATCACGCCCCTGGACTTGAAGACCGGCGGCAGCTTGGATGAAGTCATGGAGATCATCAAAATCGGCGGTGTCGGCACGATGATCCGAGAGTACCGGGACAGGGCGGATGCCGCGTTTGCCGATGTAAGGTCGGAACTGAGGAAGCACGAGACGCCATGCGGCGTATTCCTCAATGCGGCTACCTGGATTGTCACAGCGCGACGTTCAGTGGTGTAAGCGCCGAAGGCGCGGTCGTCGTTGACGATGATGACGTCGTATTCCTTCCATGCTCGATCTCGACACGGGGGCATTCTTGAGCCTGGTCTCTATGACAGATTCCTCACCGGAATTGGCTCGTGAAAGGCAAGCAATTGCCCGGAAATCGCAGGGGCATGATAGTGTGATCCCATGAAAAAAGCCCAGCCGCCGTCCCTGCGAGCAAAAGTGGTCAGTTCGTTTTGACCAGTGACAAGGGCGAAAAGATCAGTGCCGTCGAAGGCCTCAAATTGTCACGACGCATGAGGGCCATACTAAGGGATAGCCGGGCGCGCGGCCTGAGTGGTGATGAGCGCAGGGCGCTGATCAAGGAACAGGCACGCCGCTCGAAATAGGATTGTGGAGTGGTCTACGCCGCTGAACGAGATCCGCTTTGCTATCCGGGCACGACTGTTCTTCGAAACAAGCTAAATATCGAGAACCAGGCCGAACTCGACGAATTCGAGTTGGCGCTCTTCCTGACCAGAACCGACGAAGAGATGCCGGCCGGCAACCTGGACTACCAGCATTACAAGGCCATTCATCACCACCTGTTCCAAGACGTATATGAATGGGCTGGCGAGGTTCGCATCGGCAAAGGCGGCAATTGGTTCTGCTATCCCGAATATATCGAGCAGGAGATGCGCAGGATCTTCGACGGGCTGATCAAGGACCAGTATCTTCGCGGGCTTAGCATCGAAAACTTCGCGGTTCGCGCGGCCCATGTTTGGCCGAAATTAACGCCGCGCATCCATTCCGAGAAGGCAATGGCCGTACTCAGCTTACCTTCCTGGCGATGCTGATGGAGAACGCAGGATTCTCGTTCAATGCCGATGTCCTTGAGCGCGAGCGTGTCCTGGACGCGATGATCGAGAGCTTTGCGGGCGACGAGGCGCCCCTGGTGCAACTCATCATGTCATCATGGAGATCGGCGGACCTTAGATGAGCAACTGGGGCTAAGCCGTCTTCTCGTCCAGCAATCCCGAGATGAAGTCGAACAGGCCGGGCCGCCTGTCGCGCCGAAGCCGCTCCGCCGTCACTATGGCGCGGACCTCGGCGAAGGCGCGGTCGAGATCGTCGTTGACGATGACGAAGTCGTATTCCTTCCAGTGCTCGATCTCGACGCGGGCGTTCTTCAGCCTGGTCTCGATGACCTGCTCCTGGTCCTCGGCGCGGCGCTTCAGGCGCGCCTTCAATTCCTTCATCGAGGGCGGCAGGATGAAGATCGAGACGATGTCGGCGCGCATCTTCTCCTTGAGCTGCTGGGCGCCCTGCCAATCGATGTCGAACAGCATGTCGCGGCCTTCGGCCAGCGCCGCCTCGGCGGGCTCGCGCGGCGTCGCATAGAAATTGCCGTGCACCTCGGCCCATTCGAGCAGCGCATCGGAATCGCGCAGCCGCTCGAACTCGCGCATGGTGCGGAAATGGTAGTGGACGCCCTCGATCTCCGAGCCTCTGCGCGGCCTGGTGGTGACGGAGACCGACAGCTCCAGACTCGAATCGCTTTCCAGAAGATTGCGCGCGATCGTCGACTTGCCCGCACCCGACGGCGACGACAGCACCAGCATCAGCCCGCGGCGGCGGATGCGGGCCCCCGCATCCCTGGCAGCCGTCGGTTCCTTGGCAACCATCCCCGTCACTCCAGATTCTGAACCTGTTCGCGAAACTGATCGACCACCGCCTTGAGCTCCAGCCCGATCGCGGTGACCGCGGCAGCGTTCGACTTGGAGCACAAGGTATTCGATTCGCGATTGAATTCCTGCGCCAGAAAATCGAGCTTGCGGCCGATGGCGCCGCCACCTTGAAGCAGCGTACGGCCGGATGCGACATGCGTCTTCAGCCGGTCGATCTCCTCGCGGATGTCGGCCTTGGTGGCGAGGAAGGCCGCTTCCTGATGCAGCCGGACCGCGTCGAGATTGGCCGACGCGTCCATCAGCAGACTGACCTGTTCGGCGATGCGCTCGCGGATCGCCGCCGGCTCGCGCGACGGGTCGGCCTCGGCCTTCAGCGTCAGCGCCTCGATGGTGGCAATATGGCCGGACAACAGCATGCGCAGCGCGATCCCCTCGCTCTGCCTTGCCTGCTCCAGCCCGGCAAGCGCCGTGTCCAGCGCCGACAGGATCGCGGCATCGAGGACGGCTCGTTCTTCTTCGGTCTCGACTGTCTCCGGAATGTCGAGCACGCCGCGCAACGCAAGCAGGCCGTCGGCGGTGGCGGGCGCGACACCGAATTGCTCCTGGAGGCGCTTCGCCAATCCCGCCAGGTCCTTCAGGAAAGCCTCGTTGACCACCGGCTGCGCCTGGAGGGCGGCGGCACGGACGACGGTCAGCGTCGCCTGGAAATTGCCGCGCGCGAAGCGCTTCTGCACGGTCTGCCGTACAGCGGGTTCCAGCCGGTCGAAGCCTTGCGGCAGCCTCAGCCTGACCTCGACGCTCTTGCCGTTGACCGATTTCACTTCCCAGGCGATCGACGTGCCGTCGCGTTCAGCAACGGTTCGCGCGAAACCGGTCATGCTCTGCACGTTCATGATGCGTGTCACCCCCTGTCGCAGCCCGGGCGCGACTGCCCGAACATGCGCCCCTTGCAAAACGCCGGACCTCTGGCCAGCGTCGGATGCCCCCTCAAAACATGAATACGGCCCGGCGTCAAAGGAGGCGGGCCAGAACCGGCAATGGCCGCGGCCTACTGGGCGGCGTCGCCATTCTCGCCGCTGTCGCCGGCATCACCGGGATCGGTTCCGGCATTGCCGCCGGTATTGTCATCGGGAGCGGCCGGCGCCGTCGTCTGGCCGGAGGCCTTGGCCGCATCGTCGGCCTGCTTCTTCTGCAGCGCGCGGTAGCGGGCGACGTTCTGGTTGTGCTCTTCCAGCGTCGCGGCAAAGACATGGCCGCCATTGCCGTCGGCGACGAAATAGAGATCGCCGGTCTTCGACGGATTGGCCACCGCCTCCAGCGCCGCGCGGCCCGGATTGGCGATCGGCGTCGGCGGCAGGCCCTTGATCAGATAGGTGTTATAGGGCGTCTGCTTCTCGATATCGGACTGGTAGATCGGCCTGTCGGCCGGTTTGCCCTTGCCGCCGAACAGGCCGTAGATGATGGTCGGGTCCGACTGCAACCGCATACCCTTGGCCAGCCGGTTGAGGAAGACGGCGGCCACGCGCGAGCGCTCGTCGCCCCGGCCTGTCTCCTTCTCAACGATCGAGGCCAGGATGACGAAGTCCTCCATGCTGGCGAGCGGCAGATCGGGCGCGCGATGCGCCCAGACGTCGTCGACCAGCTTCTTCTGATCGGCGACCAGCTTGTCGACCATCTGCTGCCGGGTGGCGCCACGGGTGAAGCGCAGCGTGTCGGTCGCGATGCTGCCCTCGGGCGGCATGGTCGCCGGCATGTCGCCGGTCAGCGCCTCCTGCTCGGCCACGCGCTGCAGCGCCTGCTCGACCGTCAGCCCCTCGGGGATGGTCAGCGAATACATCACCGACTTGCCGCTCTTGAACAGTTCCATGATGTCGCGCATCGAGGCGCGCGGCTTGATGGCGTATTCGCCGGCCTTCAGCGCGGAATCATTGCCGGTGGCGCGCACGCCCAGCCTGAAGATGCGGGCATCGCTGACCAGGCCGCGACGCTCCAGCTGGTCGGCGATCTCCTGCACGCCGGTACTCGGCTTGACCATGAAGGTGTCGCCATTGGCGGACGGACCCGGCTCAACGAAGGCCTGCATGCCGAAATACAGCGCAGCACCCGAGGCGAGCACGAGCAGGATGGCCAATGAAAGGAAGAAATTCAGGAACACGACGACCTGGCTGCGCGACGCGCGCGAGCGTTTCGACGGCGGCGGCGTGCCGGCCTCGGGGCGCAACGCTTCGGCGGCTGTCTTGGGCACGATCGGTCCTTGCGTCTGACGCTGTCCGAATTCCCCACCGCCGCCCGGATTTGTATTCATGGCGCCCTACCGTCTGATCTTGCAACGAATCCCCTAGCCGAAGCGTAGGGACAAATTTGGCAAAAATGACGGCAGGCGGCGGACCTGCCGGTGGGCTGAATGCTCAGCCATTGTAGCGTTGGAAGACGAGCGAGGCGTTGGTGCCGCCGAAGCCGAAGGAGTTCGACAACGCCACATCGATCTGGCGCTGGCGCGGCTTGTTCGGCACGAGATCGATCGCCGTCTCGCGTTCCGGATTGTCGAGGTTGATGGTGGCGGGGGCAATGTTGTCGCGGATGGCGAGGATGGAGAAGATCGCTTCCGCGGCGCCCGCGGCGCCCAGCAGATGGCCGATCGACGACTTGGTCGACGACATCGAGATCTTCGAGGCAGCATTGCCGACCAGCCGCTCGACAGCGCCGAGCTCGATCGTGTCGGCCATGGTCGAGGTGCCGTGCGCATTGATGTAGTCGATATCGGCCGGCGAGAGCTTCGCCCGGTTCAGCGCCGCCGTCATGCAGCGGAAGGCGCCGTCGCCGTCCTCGGCCGGAGCGGTGATATGATAGGCGTCGCCGGTCAGGCCGTAGCCGGTGACCTCGGCATAGATCTTGGCGCCGCGCGCCTTGGCGTGTTCCAGCTCTTCAAGGACGACGACGCCGGCACCCTCGCCCATGACGAAGCCGTCGCGGTCGCGGTCATAGGGGCGCGAAGCGGTCTCGGGCGTATCGTTGCGCTCGGTGGAGAGCGCGCGGCACGCCGCGAACCCTGCCATGGAAAGCCGCGTGATCGGCGCCTCGGCGCCGCCGGCCACCATGATGTCGGCATCGCCCCAGATGATCAGCCGCGCGGCATCGCCGATGGCGTGCGCGCCTGTCGAGCAGGCAGTGACGACCGCATGGTTCGGGCCTTTCAGCCCGTGCCGGATGGAAACCTGGCCGGAAACCAGATTGATGATCTGTCCAGGGATGAAGAACGGGCTGATGCGGCGCGGGCCGCGCTCCTTCAGGATCATCGCGTTCTCGGCGATGCCGTCGATGCCGCCGATGCCGGAACCGATCAGCACGCCGGTGGCGCACTGGTCCTCATGCGTCTCGGGCTTCCAGCCGGAATCGGCCAGCGCCTCGTCGGCGGCCGCGATGCCGTACAGGATGAAGTCGCCGATCTTGCGCAGCTCCTTCGGCTCGAGCACGGCCTCGGGATTGAAGGTGCCGTTGGAGCCGTCGCCGCGCGGAACGACGTGGGCGATCTTGCAGGCAAGGTCGTCCACCTCGAATTCGGTGATGCGGCGGGCGGCGCTGCGGCCGGAAAGCAGTTCCTTCCAGCTGTGCTCGACGCCCGTGCCGAACGGAGAAAGCAGGCCAAGGCCCGTGACGACGACTCGCCTCATCGCAGGTCCTCCCCGGTGATGCCCGCGGAAAGCCTCAGGCCGAGGCCTTGTCGATGTACTTTACGGCATCGCCGACGGTCAGGATGGTCTCGGCGGCGTCGTCCGGAATCTCGACGCCAAACTCTTCTTCGAACGCCATGACGAGTTCGACCGTGTCGAGGCTGTCCGCGCCCAGATCGTCGATGAAGCTCGCCTGCTCCGTCACTTTGTCGGCATCGACGCCGAGATGCTCGATGACGATCTTCTTGACGCGCTCTGCGGTGTCACTCATTTGGGGCCTCGTCTTACGTTGTGTTGTCTTCGTTAGCGGGCGGAATGCCGCTAATCAAGCTGAAAGATGGTCTTGTGGGAAACGCAACGCCACAGGACCGGTTCTTGCCCGAACCGCCGGGTTGCTGGCCGCATTACACGAAAAATGGCGGGCGTCCAAGCCGAAATGGCTGTTTTCACAGCCACCGGACCTTGTCCGGTCAGATCATCGCCATGCCGCCATTGACATGGATGGTCTGGCCGGTGACGTAGGCCGCTTCGTCCGAGGCGAGATAGGCAACCGCCGAAGCGACCTCGGCGCCCGTCCCCATGCGCTTGGTGGGAATCGCCGCCATGATCACTTCCTTCTGCTTGTCGTTGAGCTTGTCGGTCATGGCCGATTCGATGAAGCCTGGAGGCTTTCCGGCATTGAATTCATAGCTTCTAATACACTTATATTCATAGCGAACAAATACCGAACAACCGACGAATCAATTCCAGAAGCAAAAATCGTCACACGTCTTAATTGAACCACAGGGTCTATTGTGGCATAGGAGGTATGTAGGGTGGGTACTTGGCTGTCGGGCTTTCTCATTGAGAGGAATCCCCAAGGACGGGAGTACTGAATGCGCATCCTACCCTTGGCTACTTCGGCCATTATCCTATGCCAATCATTCCTCCCAGGCCCCGCCGTTGCGGCGGTCGCGACAGGCAACATGACGGTTCGCATCACTATCGCCGCCGAATGCAAGGTCCAGACCGCCAGCGATCTGGATTTCGGCTCGAAAGGCGTCATCGATACCAACGTCGACCAAACCAGCACCATCGGCGTGCAATGCACCTCTGGCCAGACCTACAATGTTGGTCTGAGCGCCGGCGCTGGCGCCGGCGCGACGGTTGCTATCCGCAAAATGACCGGGCCAGCGGCTGCGACGGTCAACTACACCCTCTATCGGGATACTGCGCGCACCCTGCTTTGGGGGGAGACGATTGGCACCGACACGGTTGCTGGAACCGGTAACGGTAATGTCCAGAACCTGACCGTCTATGGACGGGTGCCGCCGCAGGCAACGCCAGCCGCAGGCGTTTACACGGACACGGTTGCGATCACCGTAACCTACTGACCATTCCGACGGAGGGGACGACATGCGACCCATGCTGTCACGCATTGGTGCCGCGGCACTCTTCTTGCTGTGGGCGAGCGTTTCACAGGCTGCCTCTCTCAGAGTAGCCCCGACCAGTCTGGAGCCGATCGCCCCCGACAGTGCCGCCGTGCTCAATCTGCATAATGATGCCAGGAAGCCGATCAACGTGCAGCTTCGCGTTTTCAAATGGAGCCAGGTGGACGGCGTAGAGCGGCTGGAGCCAACTTCGGATGTGGTCGCCAGCCCGCCATCGACGCAACTCGGGCCGAACGCCGACTATGTCGTTCGCGTCGTTCGCCTGAGTAAAGCTCCAGTACGCTCCGAGGAGAGCTACCGGGTGCTGGTGGACGAATTGCCCGATCCATCGCGCAGAAAGGCCGGCACAGTCACACTGGTGCTTCGCTATTCCGTGCCTGTCTTCTTTCGCAATCCGGATGCGGCTGCGCCCAACGTTTCGTTCAGCCTGTCGCGAGCGCGTGGCGGCCTCGTTCTGACGGCGCGCAACAATGGTGAGAGCCGTCTCAGACTGTCCAACCTCAATCTCACGCAAGGCGGCAGGAAGCTCGGCAGCCGTAGCGGTCTGGTCGGCTACGTTTTGGGCGGCGCCACCATGCAATGGCCGATCGGCAACAGCAGATCGCTGTCCGGAAGCTCTGTCACGCTGAAGGCACAGAGCGACTTTGGACCATTCAATGCCCCAGTTTCGACCAAAGGGCAGTAGGATCGCGGTCGTCGTTGCAGGTACTTTTTTTCCTCTCCTGCCGGCGAACGCGCAGGATTCGCGGCCGCAAATTGCCGATCCCGCCCCCGCCCAAACGGAACGCCGCGATCTTTATCTCGAGGTGTTCATCAACGATGCCTCGACAAATCTGATCGGTACCTTCACGCAGTTTCCGGACGGGGGCCTGGCAGCGACCCCGGACGAGCTGGCACAGGTCGGCCTGAAACCGGTGGAGAGCGCCAAAGGCAGCGATGGCCTGATCAGGGTCGATCGGCTCCCCGGCGCGACCTTTCGGATCGATGAGGCAACCCAGCGCCTCTATGTCACGACCACGAACGAGGGGCGCGCCGCTCGCATCGTCGACCTTGGCAGGGGTGAGAAGGAAGACCGGATTCAACCACAGTCCGGCTATGGCGCGGTGCTCAATTATTCGCTCTTCGCGAGCTCCAACCAATTGTTCGAGAAGGACGTCGATCTGTTCCAGGGCATCTCCGGCGGCTTCGACGCGCGACTGTTCAGCCCTTTCGGCACGCTCAGCCAAAACTTCATCGCCGGTTATTCGGATGGCGAATTCGGCGGCTTCACCCGGCTCAACACGACATGGAGCTACTCCGACCCGGAACGGCTGATGACCTATCGGGCGGGGGATTTCATCTCCGGCGGGCTTTCCTGGACGCGGCCCGTCTACCTGGGCGGCATCCAGGCCGAGCGCAACTTCGCGCTACGATCCGATCTGGTCACGCTGCCGCTGCCGTCCTTCGGCGGAAGCGCGGCCGTCCCCTCGACGCTCGAGGTCTACACCCAGAACGTCCGCACCTACACCGGCAACATCCCAGCCGGCCCTTACCAGATCACCAACCTGCCGGTGTTTGCCGGTGCCGGCGAAGCGCAGGTCGTGTTGAGGGACAGTCTCGGTCGCGAGACGACAACCAGGCTCGCCTTCTATACGTCCAGCGACATGCTGGGTAAGGACCTGCTCGATTTCTCGGCGGAAATTGGATTTCCACGGCGCAATTTCGGCATCGAATCCGACGACTATGACAGCCGAGTGTTTGGTGTTGCTACCGCACGCTACGGCCTCACCAACTGGCTGACACTTGAAGCCCATGCCGAGGGCGGCGAGGATCTGATCAATGGCGGAGTGGGCGCCGCCTTTCCCCTCGGCCCTTTGGGCGCGGCTTCGATTGCAGTTGCCGGCAGCCATCATGACGGGCGCACCGGCTCGCTTGTGAACGCGTCGCTGGAGATGAGCTACGAAGGCTGGTCGATCTACGGCCGAATCCAGCGCGCCTTCGGCGACTACGAGGACATCGCCTCGGTGACGGCCGAACCCTCGTTTTCGGACCCCGGCGATTTTCCGATTTTCAGCGCGGGCGTTCCTCGATCGATCGACCAGGTTACTCTGAGCGTTCCAGCGCCGCTCGATTTTTCGAGCCTCAACCTCTCCTACACGCATCTCGAAAGTGCCGACGGCCAGAAGAGCCAGATTGTCGGCCTCTCCTACAGCCAGCAGATATTCAAACGAAGCAGCCTCTATGCGACGGCCTTTACCGACCTTGAGGACAGCGGAAGCTTCGGAGTCTTCGCCGGGATCTCAGTCCCATTCGGTGACGATATCACGGCGTCCACGGGGGTCGAGCAAGGACCTGACGGCCTGAATGTCGTGGCCGACATCGCCAAGTCGGAGCGGCTGGAAGACGGCAGCATTGGCTGGTGGGCACGAACCTCTGAAGGCGACACGCCCAATCGTTCGGCCGCTGCGAGCTACCGCTCGCCCTTCGCCCGCTTCGAAGCCGGCGTCCAACAACGGCAAGGATGTCAGGGCGACCGCGCAAATGGACGGTGCGATCGCGGTGGCAGGCGGCGGGGTCTTTGCAACCAATCGTATCGACGATGCTTTCGCCGTCGTCGAGGTCGGTGCCCCGGATGTCGATGTCCAATTCCAGAACCGGCCGGTTGGAAAGACCAACCGGCAAGGGCGTATTCTGGTCCCTGGCCTCAACTCCTATGAGCCGAACACGGTTTCGATCGATCCCAAAAACCTACCTGTCGATGCGGATGTTCCGGCCACCAAGGAAGTCGTGATGCCGGCCGATCGCAGTGGCGTGGTCGTAAAGTTCGGGGTCTCGGAGGCGCCAGAAGCGGCGCTGGTCACCCTGGTCGACAGCAGCGGCGCTCCGCTGGAGGCCGGTCTGAAAGGTCGTGTCGAAGGCGGCTCGGAAGAATTCGTCATCGGCTATGATGGTCAGGCCTACATTCGTGGCCTCAGTGCCCAGAACGCGGTCATGATCGACCGCCTGGATGGCACCTCATGCCGGGCCGACTTCCCTTATAAGCCCCAACCAGGTCAGCAAGTGACCATCAAGGACGTAGCCTGTCGCTGAAAACAGGAGAAAAAATGCTCCGCACCATTATCCTCTTGCGCATTATCATCCTCTTGGCCATCGCCCCGATTCCATCGCTCGCCTGGGCGCAAAGCTGCGCCTTTGGCGTTTCCAGCATGGACTTCGGCCCGGTCGATACGCTGTTGAGCAGCCAAACCAACTCAACCGCGACAATCAGCATGAATTGCACGGGAACCGCCGGTCAGCGCATCCTGATTTGTCCGAATCTCGGGGCTGGCACCGGAGGCGCATCTTCGGCAACAGCCCGCCAGATGTTGAGTGGCGCCAACGCCCTCAACTATCAGCTTTATTCGGATTCGGCGCGCAGCGTGGTTTGGGGCTCTTATGCCTGGGCTTATTCTTCCCGCCCGCCGCCTTTGGCGCTGACGCCGAATGCCTTGGGCACGGCAACTGGCACTGCCACTATTTACGGCAAGGTGTTTGGTAGCCAGGGAACAGCGCCACCGGGAATCTATCTGTCGACGTTTTCCGGTTCAGATGTCGAGTTCCGCTATCGTTATAATACCGCCAACAGCTGCGACACAGGTGCGGGCACCCTGGCGGCAAGTCCAACCTTCACCATAAATGCGTTGGTCGCTGCCAATTGTCTCGTGTCGACCCATGACATTGATTTCGGATCGACGGGGGCTCTCAGTGCCAATGTCGATACCACCGGCCAGGTTTCGGTCACCTGCACGCCGGCAGCGGCTTACACTGTCTCGCTGAACGGCGGCACGACCGGTTCGCCTCCAGCGGCGCGCAAGATGTCGAAGGGCGCGGAAACCGTGACTTATGGCCTCTACAAGGACGCTGATCGAACTCAGCCCTGGGGGGATGCGGCTGGCAGCACGGTCCCGGGAACCGGAAGCGGTATAGCGCAAAACTTGACCGTCTATGGCCGCGTGCCGCCACAGGCAACCCCGTCAGCCGGCGTCTATACCGATACGGTCGTCGTCACGGTCACCTACTGAGGCATCAGGGCATTGGCGGCAGCCATCGATTCTGCCGTTTGTGAAATGCCGCCGACCGTGTCTCAAATCATCGCCATGCCGCCATTCACATGAATGGTCTGGCCGGTGACGTAGGCCGCTTCGTCCGAGGCGAGATACGCGACCGCCGAAGCAACCTCGGCGCTGGTGCCCATGCGCTTGGTGGGAATCGCCGCCATGATCGCCTCCTTCTGCTTGTCGTTGAGCTTGTCGGTCATGGCCGATTCGATGAAGCCCGGGGCGACGCAGTTGACGGTGATGTTGCGGGTGGCGATCTCCTGCGCCAGCGACTTGGAAAAGCCGATCATGCCGGCCTTGGAGGCACAGTAATTGGTCTGGCCGGGATTGCCGGTGACGCCGACCACGGAGGTGATGTTGATGATGCGGCCATGGCGGCGGCGCATCATCGGATGGGTGAGCTCGCGGGTGAGCCGGAACACGGCGGTGAGGTTCACCTCGAGCACCTGATCCCAGTCGGCATCCGACATGCGCACGAACAGGCCGTCCTTGGTGATGCCGGCATTGTTGACCAGGATGTCGACGCCTTCGAGGTCGGCCTCCGCCTTCTGGCCGAGCGCCTTGACCGCATCGCGATTGGTCAGGTCCGCCGGAAAGAGTTTCACGCGCTCGCCCAGCTCGCCGGCCAGCGCTTCCAGCTTCTCCACACGGGTGCCGTGCAGGCCGACGATGGCGCCCTGGCTGTGCAGCACCCTGGCGATCGCCTCGCCGATGCCTCCCGATGCGCCGGTGACGAGCGCCTTGCGGCCGGTCAGTTCGAACATTTTCATCTCCCGATTTCAGAGAGCACCCTTCGCACGGATGCGATCAAATCGCCAGCGTGTCAGCCCAACGCGGCCAGCGCTGCCTCGACTTCCGCCGCCGTGCCGATGGCACCGGTGGCGATGTCGCGGTTGATGCGCCGCGCCAGGCCCGACAGCACCTTGCCGGCGCCCACTTCATAGAGCGTCGAGACGCCGTTGGCGCCGAACCATTCCACCGTCTCGCGCCAGCGCACGCGGGCAACCACCTGCTCGACCAGGCGGCGGGCAATCTCGTCCGGATCGCAGGTCGGGGTGACGGTGACGTTGGAGACGATGGGAACCACAGGAGCGCTCTTGGCCACCCCGGCGAGCGCCTCGCGCATGATGTCGGCGGCGGGCGTCATCAGCGCCGAATGGAAAGGTGCCGAAACCTGCAGCATCAGCGCCCGCTTGGCGCCCTTTTCGGTGCAGAGCTTCGCCGCCAGCTCGACGGCCGCCTTGGCGCCGGAAATGACGAGCTGGCCGCCGCCATTGTCGTTGGCGACCTGGCAGACCGCTCCTTTGGCCGAGCCTTGTGCCGCTTCCGCGCAGGCGGCTTCGACATCGGCCTGCTCCAGCCCGATGATTGCCGCCATGGCACCCTCGCCCGCCGGTACCGCAGCCTGCATGGCGTTGCCGCGGGTGCGCAGCAGCCGCGCTGCATCGGCGACCGACACGAAGCCGGAGGCGGCAAGCGCTGAATATTCGCCGAGCGAATGGCCGGCGACGTAACCCACCTTGTCCTTCAGCGAAAAGCCTCCCGCTTCCATCGCCCTTAGCGCCGCAAGCGACACCGCCATCAGCGCCGGCTGCGCGTTGGCCGTCAGCGTCAGGGTTTCTTCCGGTCCTTCCCAAATCAGCTTCGACAGCTTTTCGCCAAGTGCAGCGTCAACTTCCTCGAAGACGCGGCGCGCCTCGGGAAAGGCATTGGCGAGATCCTTGCCCATGCCGACGGCCTGGCTGCCCTGTCCCGGAAAGGTGAATGCGACGGCCATTTTAGCGTCTCCAACGGCTTGTTTTTCCCTGCCTCTGGCGCAAGGCGGACGGCCAAGTCAAGCCCGCAGGCACCAGTTCAGCACCTATTTCGGCTGGGAAATCGGCCGAGTTCCCTGTTCCGAAAGGCTTTTTGGCGATCACACCTGATGAAAACCGCTCACGAATCGTTTGCTGGCTCTTCTTATTTCCGCCACAGGCGCTAGCTTTGCGTGACATTTCGATGACAGTGGCGTGACGCGTGTGGAAGACGCGTGACATGGGCCGGGGAAGCAAAGTGGCTAGGATCAGGAAAGGCGCGGCCAAACCCGCGCCGCAATTTTTGGAAGACGATCCGTCCACCGGCTATCTGCCGGGGCGGAGATGGCCGATTGTCCGCTACGGACTCGCGACGCTGCTTGCCTCCGCCCTTCTGGTGTTCGCCATCGAATGGATCGTGCGCGGCGACTTCTTCGGCACGGTCGACTTCTTCCTGCAGCCCTTCAAGCCCGGCTGGACCACTATCATCGTCTTTTCGCTGGTGCTGATCGGGCTCGACGCCATACTTGGCCGCAGCCACCAGAGCCTGATGATCGTCGCGCCGCTGACGCTGGCATTGGCCTTTGTCGGTCACCAGAAATCGCACTATCTCGGCGATCCGCTCTATCCGACGGACTTCCTTTACGCGCGCCAGATCATGGCGCTGATGCCGCTTCTGGTGCGCGAGCGCCCCTGGACGGCCGTACTGCTTGCGGCGGCGATCGTCGCCAGCCTCGCGCTGCTCGTCTACGGCTGGCGGCTCTGGCGCCGGCGCGTGCCGATCCTCAGCCGCAAGGGACGGCTGGCGCGGCTGACGCTGACCGTGCCGCTGCTCGCCTTCTTCGTCTCGATCATGGACTACGCCACCTTCTCGTGGACGCGCGACAGGCTGCAGATCATCCCGATTATGTGGGACCAGAAGGAGAACTACGCCTCCAACGGCTTCGCGCTCGCCTTCGCGATGAACGTGCCGATGGCGCATGTCTCGGCGCCGCCCGGCTATTCCGACAAGACGATGGACGCGATCGCGCGTCCCGAGGTCGCCGCCTCGATGCCGGACCAGAAGCCCGACATCATCGTGGTGATGAGCGAATCCTTCTGGGATCCGACGGAGCTTCCCGGCGTCAGCATCAAGCCAGATCCGATCCCGACGGTGCGCGCGCTGCGCTCGGGCTCGATGTTCTCGCCGGAATTCGGCGGCATGACCGCCAATATCGAGTTCGAGGCGCTGACCGGCTTCTCCAACGCCTTCCTGCCGGCCGGCAGCATTCCCTACCAGCAATATGTGCGCACGCCGACGCCGTCGCTGGCGACCTTCCTGAAGAGCGAAGGTTATAGGGCGCGCGCCATCCACCCGGGCACCAACTGGTTCTGGAACCGAGGCGCCGTCTACGCCGATTTCGGCTTCAACGACTTCCGTTCGGAAGAGACACTGCCGCCGATGGAGAAGCGCGGGCCGCTCGCTTCCGACGCGGCGATGACCGACGAGATCATGCGCGAGGCCGATGCCAGCGAGGACCCGGTGTTCCTGTTCGCTGTCAGCCTGCAGAACCACGGGCCTTACGAGCCCTACCGCTACTACAATCCCACCCATGCGATCGACGCGCCGATCAGCACCTGGGCGCGGGAATCTCTGCTCTCCTACGCCGAAGGCTCGGCCGATGCCGATCGCGGCCTGCAGCGCCTGATCGAGTGGGCAAAGAAGCGCGAGCGGCCGACCATCGTCGCCTTCTTCGGTGATCATCTGCCGCCGCTCGGCCCCGTCTATGTCGAGACCGGCTTCCTCAAGGACAATGTCGCGCCGCGCAAGGAGCCGACGCCGGAAGCGGCGCTCGAGCATCACGACACGCCGCTGATCATCTGGTCGAACCGCTCCGGCCCGGTGGAGAACCTGGGCTCGGTAAGCCCGGCCTTCCTGCCTTACCATATCCTCACCACGGCCGGGATTTCCCACCCCTATTACACCGGCTTCCTCGGCGCGCTGCGGGAGCGCTACCGGGTGGTCGACCGCAACCTTTTGCTGTCGCCCTCCGGCGAGGCGACGCCCGATTGGGCGAGGCAGAAGAAGATCGATCCGGCAATCAACGATTTCCGGCTGATCCAGTACGACATGATGTTCGGCAAGCGCCGCGTCGCGCCCGACCTCTTCCCCGAAACGGTCGCCCCGCTCGTCGCCCACACCAGCTGAGCCGGCCACCAATCCACGAGCGCCGGAGACTTTCGGCCCTGCGGCATCGTGGGATCGCCGACCCTGTCTCCCGCGCTTGCCTTCCTGGCAAATTGCTGTATAGACGCCGGCAATCTGCCGGTCCTTGCTGGGGGCTGAACGGAGGGCCGTGGCTTTAGAAGGCCACGTCATGAAGCCAGAAGCGCTTTTGGCCTCCCGTGTCTCCGCTCTCGACCGTCTCGTGATGCTCCTTTCTTCCCCGCTCCGTCGCGACCGGGTCAGACAAGTTGCAGAGGCTTAGCCGCGAGGGCCGGTAAGAGAAACGAAGAAAGGCAGAAAAACATAATGGCTCTTTACGAACATGTGTTTCTTGCCCGGCAGGACCTGTCGCAGCAGCAGGTTGATGCGCTTGTCGAACAGTACAAGGGCGTCATCACCGCCAATGGCGGATCGGTCGGCCGGATCGAGAACTGGGGACTGAAGTCCCTTACCTACCGGGTCAAGAAGAACCGGAAGGCTTACTACACGCTGATGGACATCAACTGCCCGCCGGCCGCGCTCAACGAAATGGAGCGCCAGATGGGCCTGTCGGAAGACGTCCTGCGCTTCCTCACCATCAAGGTCGAGGCGCATGAGGAAGGCGCCTCCGCGATGATGCAGAAGCGCGAAGAGCGCTCCGAGCGCGGCAGCTTCGGCGATCGCGACCGTGGCGATCGTGGCCCGCGCTCGTTCGGCGATCGCGGTGACCGTGGCCCGCGTTCGTTCGGCGACCGTGATGGCGGCGACCGCGGTCCGCGCCGTCCGCGCGAAAACGTTGAAGGGGGTGCAGAATAATGGTCGACATCAACCAGATCCCGACCCGGCGCCCGTTCCATCGCCGCCGCAAGACCTGCCCGTTCTCCGGCGCCAACGCCCCGAAGATCGACTACAAGGACGTGCGTCTGCTGCAGCGCTACATTTCCGAGCGCGGCAAGATCGTGCCCTCGCGCATCACGGCCGTCAGCCAGAAGAAGCAGCGCGAGCTCGCCAAGGCGATCAAGCGCGCCCGCTTCCTCGGCCTGCTGCCCTACGTGGTTCGCTAAGCTGAAGTATTGATGCGGGCGGCTTGCCGCCCGCTTCAACCCCACGGCGACGGGCGCCGCAAGGGTAGGTTCAAATCCCGAGTTGAGGCCATAAACCTCTAACTGCCGCGACAGGCAGGACAGCGACACCGGGCGAAGTCCCTTTTTGCTTCCTGACCTGTTCCAAAAGAATCCGACGTCATCCCCGATGGCGCCAAACCGAAGGAACGAAACCATGGAAGTCATTCTCCTCGAGCGCATTTCCCGCCTCGGCCAGATGGGCGACACCGTCAAGGTCAGGGACGGGTTCGCCCGCAACTTCCTGCTGCCGCAGGGCAAGGCGCTGCGCGCCAACGAAGCCAACAAGAAGAAGTTCGAGGGCCAGCGCGCCCAGCTCGAAGCCCGCAACCTGGAGCGCAAGTCGGAGGCCTCTGAGATCGCCGAGAAGCTCGACGGCAAGAGCTTCATGGTCGTGCGCTCGGCCGGCGAGACCGGCCAGCTCTACGGCTCGGTGTCGACCCGCGACATCGCCGAACTCTTGACCGCGGAAGGCTTCACCGTCAGCCGCAACCAGATCGAGCTCAACCAGCCGATCAAGACCATCGGCCTCTCCAATGTCGCGATCGCGCTGCATCCGGAAGTCGAGGTCACCGTGACGCTCAACGTCGCCCGCTCGGCCGAAGAGGCGGAGCGCCAGGCCAAGGGCGAGATGCTGACGACCGCCGAAGCCATCTATGGCGAGGACATCAACGACAACGCTCGGCCGGAGAATTTCTTCGACCCGAGCGCCGAGTTCGAAGGCGGCGAAGACAACGCCTGATCAACGGGGCTTGATCGACAAAGGCCGGAGCACTGCTCCGGCTCGCAGGCCTTCCAGAATTTCTGGACTAATGCCCGGGCACACGACCCGGGCATTTTTATGCCAAATGGAACTTTTCGAACCCCTATATCTTGAGGCAAACTATAGCGTCGCGCGTCCTTTGGACGCAGAAATGACGCCATAGTACCTGTGACTTTCGCGCAGGGCGCTCCCGAAACCGGTGCCGTTTTCGGGCCACGCGTTTGGAAGTCAGCCTGACTTTGAGGGAACATTTGGTCATGAATATTCTTTTGAAGCGCATTCTCGACCGCTTGGTGCGCACAGGCAATCTCAAGGTCACCGGGCCGAAGGGCTCGGCCGTCACCTTCGGTGACGGCAGCGGCGAGCCGGTGCACATGCACATCAAGACCAGGCATGCCGAGCGCGCCATTAGCTTCGACCCGATGCTGGCTGTGCCGGAAGCGTATATGGACGGCGAACTCGACATTCTCGAGGGTGGCGTGCTTGGCATGATGCGCATTGCCTTCCAGAACATGGGCAGCGGCGGCATCGACGCCACCTGGTCGAAGGCGATCGAAGGCCTGCGCCATGCCTTCCGCCGCCTGCAGCAGATCAACACCGCCTCGCGCTCGCGCCGCAATGTGCAGCGCCACTACGATCTCTCCGGCGAGCTCTACAAGCTCTTCCTCGACGAGGACATGCAGTATTCCTGCGCCTATTTCGAACAGCCCGACATGACGCTGGAAGAGGCGCAGGTCGCCAAGAAGCGCCACATCGCCGCCAAGCTCAGGCTGAAGGCCGGCCAGACGGTGCTAGACATCGGCTCCGGCTGGGGCGGGCTCGGGCTTTATCTCGCCAAGGCCTTCGACGTCGACGTGCAGGGCGTGACGCTTTCGACCGAGCAGCACGGCGTCGCCACCGACCGCGCGCATGCGCTTGGCCTGCAGGACAGGGTGCATTTCGAGCTCAAGGACTATCGCGTGCTGAACGAGCGCTTCGACCGCATCGTTTCGGTCGGCATGTTCGAGCATGTCGGCGTCAATCACTATCGCACCTTCTTCGACAAGGCGGCGACGCTGCTCAAGCCCGACGGGGTGATGCTTCTCCACACGATCGGCCGTTCCGGCGTGCCGTGGGCGACCAGCGCCTTCGTTCGCAAATACATTTTCCCGGGCGGCTACATCCCGGCGATGTCGGAGGTGATGCCGGCGATCGAGAAGTCCGGCCTAGTCGTCACCGACATCGAAATCCTGCGCCTCCATTACGCCGATACGCTCAAGCATTGGGGCGAGCGCTTCGCCGCCAACCGCGACAAAGCGAAAGCGATCTATGACGAGCGCTTCTGCCGTATGTGGGAGTTCTACCTCGCCGCCTCGGAAGCCGCCTTCCGCTGGCAGGACCTGGTGATCTTCCAATTCCAGATCGCCAAGAAGAACGACACGCTGCCGATGACGCGCGACTACATGGCCAAATGCGAGAAGGCGCTGGAGCTGCGCGATCTCGGCCACCAAGAGCCGGCGACGCCGGCGGCCAAGCCTACCCGCCGCAAGAAGGTGGAATAGAACCTCGGCGATTGCCGCTTGCCATTGCGGCCTGACGCCATGAAAAAGGTCTCGTTCGCGAGGCCTTTTTCATGACGTACTTGATCTACATCGCAGCCGCGCTTGCCGAGATCGCCGGCTGCTTTTCGTTCTGGGCCTGGTGGCGGCTGGCGAAGTCGCCGCTCTGGCTGGTGCCGGGTCTGGTGTCGCTGGCATTGTTCGGCTTCCTTTTGGCGTTGGTCGAAACGAACGCCGCCGGCCGCGCCTACGCCGCCTATGGCGGCATCTACATCGCCGCTTCGCTCGGCTGGCTGTGGCTGGTCGAAGGCGTGCGCCCCGATCGCTTCGACCTCGCAGGCGCCGCGCTCTGCATCGGCGGCGCCTCGGTCATCCTGCTCGCGCCAAGAGGAGCCTGAAGTGGAACTGCCCGCCCCACTCCGGCAAGGCGTCGACAGCCTGCTCGAGAAGGTGCCGCTGCCGGCGCTGAAACAGGCCGCGAAAAAGCTTTCCGAGCGCTATCGCGCCGAGCTACGCGACGGCCGCCTGCACATGGCGGAAGACATGGCGGTGAAGGCTTACCTGGCGACCAGGCTGCCCGCCACCTACGCCGCCGTCCGCGCCAGCGTCGGCGCGCTGACCGATGCCTGTCCCGATTTCCAGCCGAAAAGCCTGCTCGACATCGGCGCCGGACCTGGCACCATGCTTTGGGCCACGGCTGAGGCCTGGCCTGAGCTCGAACAGGCGGTTCTGGTCGAGGCGAGCGCCGCGGTGCGCAAGGTCGGCCAGTCGCTGGCCGCCGGCGCGATCGCCGTCCGGACCA
The DNA here is from genome assembly GCF_014843905.1 of Mesorhizobium silamurunense. Lineage (NCBI taxonomy): Bacteria > Pseudomonadati > Pseudomonadota > Alphaproteobacteria > Hyphomicrobiales > Phyllobacteriaceae > Mesorhizobium > Mesorhizobium silamurunense. The sequence goes on from NZ_LPVS01000103.1 coordinate 93,601, forward strand.
ATTGGATTGCCGGCGACGCCACCATCGATCTCGTCGGTCTCGAGCCCGCCGACCTCGTCAGTGCGACCTATGTTCTGGACGAGATCGTGCCCGCCTCGCTGCCGAAGCTCATCGACCGGCTCTGGCGGTTGACGGCCGACTCGCTGCTGATCGTCGAGCCCGGCACACCGGCCGGCTGGCAGCGCATCCTCGTCGCGCGATCGCAGCTCATCGAGGCCGGCGCGCATGTCTCGGCGCCTTGCCCGCACGAGGCGCCCTGCCCGATTGCGCCGCCCGACTGGTGCCACTTCTCGCGGCGTGTCGCCCGCTCGCGCCTGCATCGGCTGGCCAAGGACGCCGACGTGCCATGGGAGGACGAGAAATTCATCTATCTCGCCGCCTCGCGACATCCTGCGCCGGCGCGCACGGCGCGGGTGATCGCGCCGCCAAAGGCCGGATCCGGCAAGGTCGTGCTCAAGCTTTGCCGGCCTGACGGCAGCGCCGGCGAGCGCCTGCTCAGCAAGCGCGACGGCGAGTTGTTCAAGGCGGCGCGACGGGCCGACTGGGGCGACACCTTGGCATAAGCGTCTCCGTCATTCCGGGTTTTGCGCCGCGTCGGTCCGCTTCTTGCTCCGCCCCAGGAATGGCGACGCGACCGCTCGGCAAACCGATGCAACCGTTGTTGCATTTTCCTGTTTTGTTCTCGTTCAGAAGCCGCTACGGTGCCCTCTTCGATTCGAGTCAATCACGATTCTTTCCACGAAAAAATTTTAGCTGTGAATCGCGAGCATCAAGGCCGGTTGGAAACCCACTGTTGCAGATAAGTCAGCACCGGCTTGTCCAGTTCTGATATCGAGGAAGCGGGATCGAAATCGGGGACATCATGGCAGAAGCAGCGCGCAAACTCGGCGTGGCGGAGCAACCGCTTTATCGCGAGGCACCGAACAACATCGAGGCCGAGCAGGCGCTGCTTGGCGCCATACTCGTCAACAACGACGCCTTCTACCGCGTTTCGGATTTCCTAAAGCCCGCGCATTTCTACGAGCCGCTGCACCGCCGCATCTTCGAGGTGGCGGCCGAGCTCATCCGCATGGGCAAGATCGCGACGCCGATCACGCTGAAGACCTTCCTGCCGGCGGAGGAAAAGGTCGGCGACATGACGGTGGCGCAATATGTCGTGCGGCTCGCCGTCGAGGCCGTCACCGTCGTCAACGCCACCGATTACGGCCGCGCCATCTACGATCTCGCCACGCGCCGCGCGCTGATCACCGTCGGCGAGGACATGGTCAACATCGCCTATGACGCGCCGGTCGACATGTCGCCCTCCGACCAGATCGAGGACGCCGAGCGGCGCCTGTTCGAGCTCGCCGAGACAGGCCGCTACGACGGTGGCTTCGAAAGCTTCAACGATGCGGTGAAGACCGCCGTCGACATGGCCAATGCCGCCTATATGCGCGACGGCCACCTGTCGGGCATCGCCACGGGCCTGCGCGACCTCGACCGCCGCATGGGCGGCCTGCAACCTTCCGACCTGATCGTGCTCGCAGGGCGCCCCGGCATGGGCAAGACCTCCTTGGCCACCAACATCGCCTTCAACATCGCCGAGGCTTATGTCCCCGCGCAGCAGGCCGACGGTTCGTTCAAGGCCGCCAATGGCGGCGTGGTCGGCTTCTTCTCGCTGGAAATGTCGTCGGAGCAGCTCGCCACCCGCATCATCTCGGAGCAGACAGAAATTTCGTCATCGAAGATCCGCCGCGGTGAGATCACCGAGATGGACTTCGAGAAGCTGGTCGCCTGCTCGCAGACGATGCAGAAGATCCCACTGTTCATCGACCAGACCGGCGGCATTTCGATCGCGCAGCTCTCCGCCCGGGCGCGGCGGCTGAAGCGCCAGCGCGGCCTCGACCTCATCGTCATCGACTATATCCAGCTCATGCAAGGATCGAGCGCCAGGGCCTCGCAGAACCGCGTGCAGGAAATCACCGAGATCACCACCGGCTTGAAGGCTTTAGCCAAGGAGCTCGGCGTGCCGATCATTGCGCTCTCACAGCTGTCGCGTCAGGTGGAAAGCCGCGACGACAAGCGCCCGCAGCTCTCGGACCTGCGCGAATCGGGCTCGATCGAGCAGGACGCCGACGTGGTGCTGTTCGTCTATCGTGAGGAGTATTACCTCAAGAACCGCGAGCCAAAGCTCGGCACCGACGAATACATCAAGTGGGAAAACGAGATGAACGAGGCGCGCGGCAAGGCCGAGTGTATCGTGGCCAAGCAGCGCCACGGACCGACGGGAACCGTCAGCCTCGCCTTCCACGGCGAGTTCACCCGCTTCTCGGACCTGGCGGAAGAGCATCATTTGCCGGAAAGGTTTGAGTGAGCTTGAGACAGGTCTCACTCCGTCCCACCCCCCTCTGTCCTGCCGGACATCTCCCCCTCAAGGGGGGAGATTGGATGTCGCCTGCGCTTTCGCCAATCGCAAACGTCGCAGGTTCGACGCCGAGGTCGAAGCTGCCGATCTCCCCCCCTGAGGGGGAGATGTCCGGCAGGACACAGGGGGGTGCTGTCCCACCGACCTATCCAGCATTGGCGATGCTCGAAGCGGGCCGCGCCTAATGGCCAAATCCCGCGTTCAGTTCATCTGCCAGAATTGCGGCTCGGTGCATCAGCGCTGGGCCGGCAAATGCGATGCCTGCGGCGAGTGGAACACCCTGGTCGAGGAAGGCACGGCAGGCGGCATCGGCTCGGGGCCGGCGAACACGCGCAACGCCCGCAAGGGCCGCGCCGTGGTGCTTACCAGTCTGGCCGGCGACATCGAGGACGCGCCGCGCATCGTCTCCGGCATCGGCGAGCTCGACCGCGCCACCGGCGGCGGTTTCGTGCGCGGCTCCGCAATGCTGGTTGGCGGCGATCCCGGCATCGGCAAGTCGACGCTGCTCACGCAAGCCGCCGCAGCGCTTGCCTCGAAGGGCCATCGCATCGTCTATGTCTCCGGCGAAGAGGCAGTCGCGCAGATCCGGCTGCGCGCCCAGCGCCTCGGCGTCGCCTCGACGCCGGTGGAGCTCGCCGCCGAGACCAATGTCGAGGACATCCTGGCAACGATAGCCGACGGCAAGCGGCCGGACCTCGTCATCCTCGATTCCATCCAGACGCTGTGGACCGATCTTGCCGATTCGGCGCCGGGCACCGTCACCCAGGTGCGCGCCGCCGCGCAGGCGATGATCCGCTACGCGAAATCCACAGGCGCCGCGATCGTGCTCGTCGGGCATGTCACCAAGGAAGGCCAGATTGCCGGCCCGCGCGTGGTCGAGCACATGGTCGACGCTGTGCTCTATTTCGAAGGCGAGGGCAACCATCACTTCCGCATCCTGCGCACGGTGAAGAACCGTTTTGGGCCGACCGACGAGATCGGCGTCTTCGAAATGTCGGACAAGGGCCTGCGCGAGGTCGCCAATCCGTCGGAGCTATTCCTCGGCGAAAGGCACGCGAAATCGCCGGGCGCCGCGGTTTTCGCCGGAATGGAAGGAACGCGGCCGGTTCTCGTCGAAATCCAGGCGCTGGTGGCGTCCTCCTCGCTCGGCACGCCGCGCCGGGCCGTCGTCGGCTGGGACGGCGCGCGGCTCTCCATGGTGCTGGCGGTGCTGGAGGCACATTGCGGCATCCGCTTCGGCCAGCACGATGTCTATCTCAACGTCGCCGGCGGCTACCGTATCTCAGAGCCGGCGGCCGATCTCGCGGTTGCCGCAGCGCTGGTTTCCTCGCTCACCGGTCTTGCCCTTCCCGCCGATTGCGTCTATTTCGGCGAAATCAGCCTTTCGGGCGCGGTGAGGCCGGTTGCGCATGCGCAGCAGCGCCTTAAAGAGGCCGAAAAGCTGGGTTTCGGAAGCGCGGTGCTGCCGCTTGGCAGCGAGGAAATCGTTGGCGGTAATGGGGCCGGGGGAATCGCGGCCAGCGCTTTCCAGCCCACCGAGCTTGCCGACCTCGTAGCGCGCATAGCCGGCTCACGGCGCAGCCGCGCCGACGAGGGAGAATGACGCGGCTCATGATGTGGGGCGAAAGACATGCCGATTACGCTGCTTGACGGAATTCTCGTCGGCTTCACGCTGGTCTCGGCGATGCTTGCCATGGTGCGCGGCTTTTCCCGCGAGGTGCTGTCGGTGGTTTCCTGGGCAGCGGCGGCGGCGGCGGCCTTCTTCTTCTACAAGCCGGTGCTGCCCTACGTTCAGCCCTATGTCGACAACGACAAGATCGCCATGGCGGCGGCTGCCGGCGTCGTGTTCGTCATCGCGCTTATCGTCGTCTCGGTCATCACCATGAAGATCGCCGACTGGATCATCGATTCGCGCATCGGCGCGCTCGACCGCACGCTTGGCTTCCTTTACGGCGCGGCGCGCGGCATCCTGGTGGTCGCGGTGGCGCTTTTGTTCTTCAACTGGCTGGCCGGCGCCAAGGCGCCCGCGTGGGTCGCCAACGCCAAGTCGCGGCCGCTGCTGGAGACGATCGGCGCAAAGCTCGAAAGCGTGCTGCCTGAGAACACGGAAGAGCTGGTCAACAAATATACGCATAAGGGCACGCCCCAGGCAGGCGCGCCGGCGACCACCGACCAGCCCGCGGCCGAACCGCCGGCCGCCGGCGACGACAACGCGCCGGCTCCCGACGACAGCGAGGGCGAGGCGCCGGCCGACAACGAGCCTGCTCCGGCCCCTGCCCCGGCTCCCACAAGCCCGGCGCCGGCAAATTGATTTCAGGCCCGGCCGTGACGGCCGGCCTCATGCTATTTGTGAATGCTGAACGGCGCGCGTTGCGTTCGACGCGCTATCGCCCTATATGGCGATTTTAGCGGAGCTTGAGCCCCACATGGCAGACCCGAAGGCAGACGCAGACGACGTGCTTTCCGCCGAGGCCGATGACCATTTCCATGACGAATGCGGCGTGTTCGGCATTTTCGGCCGGCAGGACGCGGCGGCCATCGTCACGCTCGGGCTTCACGCGCTCCAGCATCGCGGCCAGGAAGCAGCCGGCATAGTCTCCTATGACGGCAGCCAGTTCCATGTGGAGCGCCATATCGGCCTGATCGGTGACACCTTCACCAAGCAGCGCGTCATCGACAGCCTGCAGGGCAACCGCGCCATTGGCCACACCCGCTACGCCACCACCGGGGGCTCCGGCCTGCGCAATGTCCAGCCCTTCTTCGCCGAGCTCGGCGAAGGCGGCTTCGCCGTCGCCCACAACGGCAATCTCACCAATGCAATGACGGTGCAGCGTGCGCTGCAGAAGCAGGGGGCGATCTTCTCCTCCACCTCCGACACCGAGACGCTGCTGCACCTGGTCGCAACCAGCAAGGAGCGCGATCTCAATTCGCGCTTCATCGATGCGGTGCGCCAGGTCGAGGGCGCCTTCTCGCTGGTGGCGATGACGGCCAAGAAGATGATCGGCTGCCGCGATCCGCTGGGGATCAGGCCGCTGGTGCTCGGCGATCTCGACGGCGCCTGGATCCTCGCCTCCGAGACCTGCGCGCTCGACATCATCGGCGCCCGCTTCGTGCGCGATATCAAGCCCGGCGAGATGGTGGTCGTCACCTCCAAGGGCATCGAGAGCCTTTTCCCGTTCGAGCCGCAGAAGACCCGGTTCTGCATCTTCGAATATGTCTATTTCGCGCGGCCGGATTCCTCGGTCGAGGGCCGCAACGTCTATGAGGTGCGCAAGCGCATCGGCGCGGAGCTGGCGCAGGAAAGCCCAGTCGAGGCAGACATCGTCGTGCCGGTGCCGGATTCCGGCACGCCGGCGGCGATCGGCTTCAGCCAGGCCGCGGGCATTCCCTTCGAGCTCGGCATCATCCGCAACCACTATGTCGGCCGCACCTTCATCCAGCCGGGCGATTCCATCCGCCACATGGGCGTGAAGCTCAAGCACAACGCCAATCGCCGCATGATCGAGGGCAAGCGCGTGGTGCTGGTGGACGATTCGATCGTGCGCGGCACCACCAGCCAGAAGATCGTGCAGATGGTGCGCGATGCCGGCGCCAGGGAAGTGCATATGCGCATCGCCTCGCCGCCGACCCGCGCTTCCTGTTTCTACGGCGTCGACACGCCGGAGAAGTCGAAGCTCTTGGCATCGCGCATGTCGGTCGAGGAGATGGCCGAGTTCATCCGCGTCGATTCGCTCGGATTTCTTTCGATCGACGGGCTCTACCGCGCCGTCGGCGAGGCGCGCCGCGACAACGACCAGCCGCAGTTCTGCGACGCCTGCTTCACCGGCCAGTACCCCACCCGCCTGCTCGACTTCGAAGGCCACGACAATGTGCGCACGCTGTCGCTGCTGGCGAGCGGTGGGTCGTAGGCCGGATCACTTCACGGAATCTCTCGCATGACCCTCGACCTCTCCGGCCGCGTCGCGGTCGTCACCGGCGCCTCGCGCGGCATCGGCTATTTCATAGCCAGGGAACTGGCGGCCGCCGGCGCACATGTGATTGCCGTCGCCCGCACCGTGGGCGGACTGGAGGAGCTTGACGACCAGATCAAGGCCGACGGCCGCGGACAGGCGACGCTGGTGCCGCTTGACCTTACCGACATGGCCGGCATCGACCGGCTGGGCGGCGCGATCCACGAGCGTTGGGGCAAGCTCGACATCCTCGTCGCCAATGCCGCCATCCTCGGCGTTGTCTCGCCGATCGGCCATGTCGAGGCCAAGACCTTCGAGAAGGTTATGACCGTCAATGTCACCGCGACCTGGCGCCTGATCCGCTCGGTCGACCCGCTGCTGAGGCTTTCCGACGCCGGCCGCGCCATCATCATGTCCTCCAACGCGGCGCATTCGGCGCGTGCCTTCTGGGCGCCCTACGCGGCCTCGAAAGCCGCGGTCGAGACGATGATGCGCTCCTGGGCGCATGAGACCGAGAGCCTGCCGCTCCGGGTCAACGCCGCCGATCCCGGCGCCACCCGCACGGCGATGCGCGCACAGGCCATGCCCGGCGAGGATCCCGAAACGCTGCCGCATCCGTCGGAAATCGCCAAACGCATCGTGCCGCTGGCGAGCCCGGAGCTGAAGGAGACGGGGCTGATCTTCCAGGCCAAGCACAACCGCTTCGTCGCCTATCGCCAGCCGGAATAAACCCGCCTCAAGGCGGATGAAAGGGCCTCCGGCTACGTTCTTCGAATGTGGAACATTCGATACCCGGAGGACCGACATGCGCAGACTTCTTCTCGTTGCCGCCACCGTCATTGCCGCCACTGCAGGCGCGGCGCTGTCGCAAGACGCCAAGATGAGCTTCTTCGTCACCAGCGTCGGCTCCGGCAAGGGCGCTGATCTCGGCGGGCTAAAGGGAGCGGACGCGCATTGCGCCTCGCTGGCGGAAGCGGCGGGCGTCACCTGCAAGACCTGGCACGCCTATCTGTCCACCAGCACCGACGATGCGCGCGACCGCATCGGCAAGGGTCCCTGGTTCAACGCCAAGGGCGAGAAGATCGCCGACGATGTCGCCTCGCTGCACGGCGACGCCAACGGCATCACCAAGCAGACGGCGCTTACCGAGAAAGGCGAAGTCGTCAACGGCCGCGGCGACAAGCCCAACCGGCACGACATGCTGACCGGCTCGAAGCCGGACGGCACGAAGATCGCCGACCAGACCTGCGGCGACTGGACGATGAGCGGCGCGGAGAGTGCCGCCATGATGGGCCATCACGACCGCACCGGCCTCGACGATTCGGCGGCGGCGAAATCGTGGAATTCCTCGCATGCCTCGCGCGGCGGCTGCAGCCAGGAGGTGCTGAAGGGCACAGGCGGCGACGGCCTGTTCTACTGCTTCGCCGTCGAGTGAGCACAGGGTCGGCGACGATCTGCAGTCACGGGTCTGTGATCAAGTGGTCGAATGCCGCTTCGCGGCCCTGCTTTCGCCACTTGCGGGGAGTTGCTAGGATCGGTCCGAGTCCGACATCCAGCAAAGAGGAATTTCCATGGCTGCCACTCCCAGCGTAGCGTTGGTCTGGTATCTGGTGATCGCCGGTCCGCAAGGCGGCATGGTGGTGCTGCCCAGCACCTTCGACACCCGCGAACAGTGCACCAATGCGATTGCCGAATATCAGAAGCAGCCGACGCCGCAGGGCTGGGCCGTGCAATGCGTGCCGAGCGCCTCGCCCTTCACCGATGAGGGGGATGCTGAAGAGCCCTCTGCGCAGTAGCGCCAGCTGATCTCCCCCCTTGAGGGGGAGATGGCCGCAAAGCGGCCAGATAGGGCACCGACGTCTCCTTCGAGAAAAGCGCCGGAGCTTCATGCGCAGCGACCCCCTCTGTCGCCTTCGGCGACATCTCCCCCTCAAGGGGGAAGACTAGCTTGCGCTCACACTCAACGTCGGCTTGTTGTTGATCGTCTGGAACACCACGCAGTAGCGCTCGGTGAGTTTCAACAGCGAATCGATGCGCTCCTGGGGCTCGTCGGTATCGAGACCGAATTTCAGCCGGATCTCCCGAAAACCGACCGGCGCTTCGCGAGCGACACCGAGCGTGCCGCGAAAATCGAGGTCGCCCTCGGCCTCGACGGTGGCGTTGCCGAGCTTGAACTCCAGCGCCGTCGCGACCGCCTTCAGCGTCACGCCGGCGCAGGCGACCAGCGCTTCGAGCAGCATGTCGCCCGAGCAAAGCTCCAGGCCTGACCCGCCGGTGGCCGGATGAAGACCGGCAACCGCAAGCGCCCTGCCCGTCTCCACCTTGCAGGCGATGGACTGGTCGTCGAGGCTGCCTCTGGCCCTGAGCGTGATCAGCGCCTTGGCGGCGTCGTCGCGATAAGCCTCCTTCAGCGGCGCCTGCATGGCCTTGAGTGTGGTCGCGTCCATTGTCCAATCCCGATTGATGATTTCGCAGAGCTGATAGCACTCTCTTACGCCGCCGCGAAGGAAGGCTATGCCAGTTGGAGGAGCCGAGGCGTGAAGAATGCCCTGTCGGATCTGGCGAAACTCGAACGTCCTTCGGCCGTTGTCAGACAGGAAGGAGATTCAGCATGGCCAAGGTGACCTCGCATCTGTGGTTCGAAAGGGACGCGCGGCAAGCGGTGGAATTCTATGTCGCCACCATTCCCAACTCGGCGATCGGCCGCATGACGGACGTGGCGGCGGACAATCCGAGCGGCCCCGCCGGCAGCGTCAAGATCATCGAATTCGTGCTCGACGACCAGAATTTCATCGCGCTCGAAGCCGGTCCGCTCGACCCGTTCAACCATTCCTTCTCGATCCTCGTCGAGCTCGAGAGCCAGGCCGAGATCGATCGCATCTGGAACGCCTTTCTCGACGATGGCGGCAAGCCCGAGCAATGCGGCTGGCTGAAGGACCGTTGGGGCCTGTCGTGGCAGATCGTGCCGAAAATCCTCGGCGACATGGCCGCCCATCCCGACCGCGAGCGCGCCAAACGCGCCACCGAGGCGATGCTGGGCATGGTGAAGATCGATGTCGCGGCGCTGGAGAGGGCGTTTGGGGAGGGGTGAGCGTAGCGCTGCAACGTAGAAGAATAGCGAAAGCGTACATGACAGCCGATCTCCCCCTTGCGGGGAGATTGGCAGCTTCAACCCTTTGACTTCGCCCGCTCCGGCCATACCTTTGCGGAGGTCGTTCGCGCGGAGGTCTCATGCAGTCCAAGTTGAAGCTCGTCCCCCTCATCCTCCTAGCGCTCACAGCCTTCGCGCAGCCAGCCCCCGCCGAAACACCGGAACGGCCGCCGCCAGCCGGCGGCGTGCTGTCGCTTTTGCCGCCGCCCCAGGTGACCGAGCATTCGATCATGCTTGCCGCCCGCAAGCTCGACTACCAGGCCAAGGCCGGCACGCTGTCGCTTCTGTCCGGAAAGGGCGAGGTCACGGCGGAAATCTTCTACGTCGCCTACACGCAGCAATCGCCCGCCCCGGCGAAGGAGCGGCCGATCACCTTCGTCTTCAACGGTGGGCCGGGCGCGGCGTCGGCCTATCTGCATCTCGGCGCGCTCGGCCCGCGCATCGTCGCCACCGCGGCCGACGGCGAATTCCTGCCGCCGCCGCAAAAACTGATCGACAATCCGGACAGCTGGCTCGACATGACCGACCTCGTCTTCATAGACCCGGTCGGCACCGGCTACAGCCGCGAGGCGCCGGGCCAGGACACGAAAGCTTTCTGGGGCGTCGACCAGGACGCCAGCTCGGTCGGCGCTTTCATCCGGCTCTATCTCGCCCAAAACGGTCGCACCGCTTCACCGCTCTTCCTTGCCGGCGAAAGCTATGGCGGCTTTCGCGCCGCGCTGCTCGCCAGGACGCTGCAGGAGGATGTGGGCTTAAGCCCCAGCGGCATCGTGCTGATCTCGCCGGCGCTGGAGTTCATGCTGGTGCGGCCGGACCAGTTCGACCAGTTGCACTGGGCGCTCGAACTGCCTTCGCTGGCGGCGGTGCGCCTTCGTTCCGACGGCGTCAGCGGCGAGGCGCTGCGCGACAGGTTGGCCGAGGTCGAGCACTATGCGCTTGGCGATTATCTGACGGCGTTGGCAAGCGGGCTGGAGCAAGGCGGAAAGCTCGCCAGCCGGCGCGTGGCGGAAATCACCGGTCTGCCGCTCGATCTTGTAGACCACAACTTTGCCCGCGTCCCGACCGGCCTCTTCGCCCGCGAGTTCCAGCGCGCCAAGGGCAAGGTGCTCAGCCCTTACGATGCCATGGTCGCGACCAGCGACATCGCGCCGGAAAGTGCCCACATCGCCGGCCCCGATCCGGTGCTCGACCGCAGCGTGCCGGCGCTGACCTCGGCCTTCGTCGCCTATGCGCGCGATGAACTGAACTACCGCACCGACGTCAGCTACCGGCTGCTCAACGGCGAGATCAGCCGCAACTGGGACTACGGCACCTCCGGCCAAGGCTATGCCGGGGTGATGAACGACCTGCAGCGGGCCCGCTCGCTCAACCCTTCGCTCGGCGTCGTCATCGTCAACGGCTATACCGACCTCGTGACGCCCTATCTCGCCTCGCGCTACCTGGTGAACCAGATCCACACCCTCGCCGACGCCAAGCCGATCCGCCTCGACGTCGTCGAGGGCGGCCATATGATGTATCTGAGACCGGACGGGCGTCGAGCGCTGAAGGAGGCCGCGTCGGAGCTCTACCAGGCGACGCAGTGAGCGCCGCCCGCTCGCGCCGAATGCGCCACCATCTGTTGCGCTGCGGCGCGGCGGCGAGGTCAGGAATCGGTTCGACTGCTGGCCGTTGGCGGACGGCGCCCGGAGAGGGCTTCAACCGCGTCTTCGATGCCGACAACCTGCCGCTCGACGTCCTCCAGATAAAGTCGCCCGGCCACAATCTGACCGTCGATAATTTCGAACAGCGTGACCCCGCGCACCTCGAAGGGTTGCCCGTCGGAGCGAGTACCTGACCAATGCCATTCGATCCAGGTCGTGTCACTGTCTTGGACCGATCGCGTGACCGCCGCGTGGAAGTCAGGTATTCCCGCGAACATGGCTTCCCAATTGGCGCGCATCTGATCCCGCCCGACGAAAGCTCTGCCCGGGTGCGCCGGCTGCACGCTCCGATAGTTCTCGTGGATGAGAGCGGTGACAGCGTCGAGATCGTGCGCGTTCATCGCCGTCACCAGTCGATCGATCACTTCAGTCATCGAACTCCCGGACTTATGCAACGGACGCATTGGCGCTCTCCGTGGTCTACCGCCGGTGTGAGCCACGCCGATCAATCCGCGAGCCTCAAAATTACCTGATAGGGCTGCGGCCGTCCAGCATTGCAAGACGCCGAACATGCTCGTCCGCCTCCTCGCACACCAGCGTCAGCAACCACTGCGGAGTGGCTTTGTCCGCGTAAGCCCCTTGTAAGCGTCGGGCGAATGCAGGTCGCCGGCCACTGTCCCAACGCAAGAGCGGACCTGGCGCAGAGGCGTGCCGGCTGTGCCATGGGATGGTAGCTGCTGCTGACAGCAGGGTGTCAGGACAGCAAGCGTAGTCTGGTGACATGACGGATTCTCTCGACAGGCCCGACACGCTCATGCATGGCGCCGCCGACCTCGCGGCTGAGCGCACGCTGGGGATCGTGCTGGTCTCGGCCTCGGCGATTGCCTTCGCGCTCACCGGCGTGCTGACCAAGTCGATCCATGCCGATCCGCTGACCATCACCTGCTGGCGCGGCTTCTTCGGCTCGATCCTGATCACCCTTTATGTGCTGTGGCGGCGGCGCCGCTCGGGCGGACGCGAGAGTCTCAGGCTCGGCTGGCGCGGCTGGCTGCTGGCGGTCGAGGGTGCCGCGGCCAGCATCGCCTTCATCTCGGCCTTCAAGTTCACCTATGTCGCCAATGTCGCGGTGATCTACGCAACCTCGCCTTTCATCGCGGCATTGCTTGCCTTGCTGCTGGTGCGCGAAAAATTCCGCCTGCAGACGATGCTGGCGGCGGCCGTGTCGCTTTGCGGCGTCGCCATCATGGTGGGCGGCGGCCTCGGCAGCGGCCACCTGTTCGGCGACGGGCTGGCGCTTTTGATGACCACCGGCAGCGCGCTCTACATGATCATGGTGCGCGCCTTCCGCGACTCGCCCGTCGTCTGGGCCGGCGCGGTGTCCGCCTTCCTGCTCTTCGTGCTCGGCTGGTTCGTCACCGACCCGCTGGCCGTCTCGACCCGCGACATGGTGCTGCTTGCCACCTTCGGCTGCTCCTTCGCGACGGCCTCGATCCTGTGGACCGAAGGCTCGCGGCTCATCCCCGCCGCCGAATCGGGCCTGCTCGGCTCGGGGGAGGTTCCCTTCGCCATCCTGTTTGCCATGCTGTTCCTCGGCGAAATCCCGCCAACGGCCAGCATCGTCGGCGGCGCCATCGTGCTTTGCGCGGTTTTCGCCCATGCCGGGCGCGACTGGATGAAGGCGAAATCGGCGCGTTCGTAAATTATTTTCGCGGTCACGGAACCATCATCCGACTCAGGCATTGTTGGATTGACGGGTCACCCCCCAAGTCCCCCCAAACCCCTCGACCCGTCCGACTAGAAGCCGACCCGCAAAAAGGTCGGCTTTTTCTTTTGGGGCGATCCCAGGGAAAGTGCGTAGCGGGAGGCTGAAGGCGGCGTAGCGGCGGCGCCTTCCCCTTCTCCCACCAGGGGAGAAGGGGAGGTCGTATCACCCCCGCATTGACCTTCCCCTGACTTCCGCTACCCTCTGCAATCGAAGCGGCCGCGAAGAGCCGCGATCTGGGAGGACGTTGGGAGAGAGCGGCATGATCCTGACATTGGCGCTGCTTGCCGGTCTGGTCTTTGCCTGGCTAGTGATCGGCGTGATCGAGACGTTCCGGCTCGATCTGCGTTTCACCCAGGCGCTGCTCTACGTGCCGTTCAAGCTTGCCTGGCGCATCTCCGACAACCGCATCCGCATTGCCCGCAATGCGCAAACGCCGGTCATCTATGTCGTCTCGCACCAGTCGCGCATCGAGCCGGCGCTGATGCTGTCGCTGCTTGCTGACGACACGCTGCACATCCTGGACGAGGCCTCGGCGCGCTCACTATGGCTGGAGCCGTGGCGTGAGCTCGCCCGCACCATCGCCTTCAACGCCGAACATGTCTTCGTCAGCCGCCGGCTGGTGCGCGTGCTGAAGGGCAAGGGCCGACTTGCCGTCTATCTGCCCGACACGGTCGAGCCGGACGTCAAGTCGTTCCGGCTGTTCCGCGCCATCACCCGCATCGCCATGCAGGCCGACGCCCGCATCGTGCCGATCTTCGTCGCCGGTTCACGCGACCTGCCGGTGTCGCTGACGCCGGCCGACAAGGCGCCGCGCCACTGGTTCCCACGCCTGTCGCTCAGCGTGCTGGAGCCGATGACCATCGCCGAGCTGGTGGCGCGCAACCCCGACATGGCCTCGAACACCAACGCGCTGTTCGACCGTTTCGCCGAAGCGCGGCTTTACGGCAGCAATCTCGACCGCGGCCTGTTCCTGGCGATGCGCGATGCGGCGGATCGCGTCGGCGCCTCGCACCCGATCATCGAGGACGTCATTTCGGGCGCGCTCAGCTACCGCAAGATGTTCATCGGCGCGCGCGTGCTCGGCCGCCGCTTCGAGGCGGTGACGGCACCCGGCGAAGCGGTCGGCCTGCTCTTGCCCAACGCCAACGGCGTGGTGCTGTCCTTCGTCGGGCTGATTTCGGCGGCCCGCGTCGCGGCGATGATCAACTACACCGCCGGACCGGCGAGCGTGACAGCGGCGATCCGCACCGCTGTCATCCGTACCGTGGTCTCATCCCGCGCATTCATCGAGAAGGCGGGCATCGACGACATCGTCGCCGCCGTCGAAGCGGGCGGCGCGAAGATGCTTTGGCTGGAGGATGTGCGCGAGAGCGTGACGGTGCTCGACAAGGTCGCCGCGGCGCTTTTCTGGCGCTTCCCGCTGCAGCGGCAGCAGGCGTCGAAACCGGCGGTGATCCTGTTCACCTCGGGCTCGGAAGGCACGCCCAAGGCAGTGGTGCTGTCGCACCGCAACCTTTACGCCAACGCCATGCAGGCCGAGGCGCGCGTCACGATCTCGCCTGCCGATATCCTGCTCAACGTGCTGCCGGTGTTCCATTCCTTCGGGCTGACCGGCGGCACCATCCTGCCGCTGGTTACGGGCGTGAAATTGTTCCTCTACCCCTCGCCGCTGCACTACAAGATCATTCCGGAGATCGCGCGCAAGGTGAAGCCGACGGTAATGTTCGGCACCGACACCTTCCTCGCCAACTATGCCCGCACCGCCAAGGACGGCGACTTCTCCAGCCTGCGCTTCGTGGTGGCCGGCGCCGAGGCGGTGAAGCCGGAGACAAGGCGCGTCTACCGCGACCGTTTCCAGGCGTCGATCATCGAAGGCTTTGGGCTGACCGAGGCGGCGCCCGTGGTGGCGGTGAACACCGCGATCCACAACCGCGACGGCACGGTCGGGCGGCTGCTGCCGGGGATCCGCATGAAGCTCGAGCCGGTCGAAGGCATCAGCGACGCCGGCCGGCTGTGGCTCGATGGGCCGAATATGATGATGGGCTACATGACCGCCGATCGGCCAGGTGAATTGCAGCCGCTCGAAGGCTGGCACGATACCGGCGACATCGTCTCGGTCGACCGCGACGGCTTCATCACCATCCGAGGTCGCGCAAAACGCTTCGCCAAGATCGCCGGCGAGATGGTGTCACTGGGCGCGGTCGAGATGCTGGTGCAGGCACTTTGGCCCGAAGAGCGCCATGCCGCGGTCGCTGTGCCCGACAAGAGACGCGGCGAGCGCATCGTGCTGGTCACCACCGCCGGTGACGCCGATCCGGAAGAGCTGCGCCAGTTCGGCAAGAAGGCGGGCGCGGCGGAGCTGATGGTGCCCAACGACATCGTCAAGGTGGAAGAAATCCCGGTGCTGGGCTCCGGCAAGACCGACTACATCTCGGCGCGCAAGCTGGCGATCGACCGGCTGGGGCTGAGTGCCGCGGCGTAGCGCCTACCCGATATCCGAAGGCGGCACCTTCTCGCCTTCGCGCATGGCCCGCTTCGAATAGGCGCGCACCGAGAACGGCAGGAAGAGGAGATAGCCGGCGACCGAGGCCGTCAGCGTATACCAGGGATAGGCCATCAACAGCAGGATGTAGAGCACAACGCCGAGGATGACCGGCAGCACCCTGTCGCCCGGCACCTTGACGCTCTTGCCCGAATAGACCGGCAGCCGGCTGACCAAAAGGAAAGCGACGAGCACGGTGAAGCCGGTGGCGACGAAGGCCGCCGGCCGGGTGGGCTCCAGGCCGAGCCGCAGAAAATAGAGATAGAGCGGCAACATGACCAGCACGGCGCCCGCCGGCGCCGGCACGCCGACGAAATATTCGGTCTGCCAGGCCGGCTGGTCGGTGTCGTCGGCCAGCACATTGAAGCGGGCGAGCCGCATGCCGCAGGCGATGGTGAACAGAAGCGCCGCGATCCAGCCCGGCGAGCCGGCGCGGTCGAGCAGGAAGGCATAGAGCACCAGCGCCGGCGCCACGCCGAAATTGACGATGTCGGCCAGCGAATCCATCTGCGCGCCGAATTTCGAGGTCGCCTTCAGCATGCGTGCCAGGCGACCGTCTATGCCGTCGAGGAAGGCGGCGAGCAACACCATGACGACGGCCGGCTCGAAACGGTCCTCGAAGGCGAAGCGGATGCCGGACAGGCCGGCGCAGATGGCAAGCACGGTGACCAGATTGGGCAGCACCATGCGCATCGGGATCTCGCGGATGCGCGGGCCGCCGCTGGCGTGTGCCTCGAATTTCTTGAAGGGCGCGCCCACGTCTCAGGAAATCCTGACCAGCGGGGCGACGGCTGCGCCGCCGAACTCCGCAAGCACCGTCTCGCCACCCACCGCCGTCTGGCCGACGGCGACGCGCGGCACGGCATTCGATGGTAGGAAGACGTCGACGCGCGAGCCGAAGCGGATCAGCCCAAAACGCTCGCCGATCCCGATCGAGCCGCCCTGCTCGGCCCAGCAGACGATGCGGCGCGCCACAAGGCCGGCGATCTGCACGGCGGCGATCATGCCGTTGGGGCTGTCGATGACCAGGCCGTTGCGCTCGTTCTCGGAACTCGCCTTGTCGAGCTCGGCGTTGAGGAATTTGCCGGGACGATGCTCGATCCGCGTGATCCTGCCGCGCACCGGCGCGCGGTTGATGTGGCAAGAAAAGACATTCATGAACACCGAGATGCGGGTCATCTCGGTGGAACCCAGGCCAAGCTCGCTGGGCGGCACGGCCGGCCCGACCGCCGAAATCACGCCGTCAGCCGGGCTCACCACCAGCCGGTCGTCGACCGGCGTGACGCGCTCGGGATCGCGGTAGAAATAGATGCACCAGGCGGTGAGGATCAGCCCGATCCAGAACAGGAGCGAGGAGAAATAGCCGAGGAAAAGCGTTGCCGCGCCGAAGGCGGCGATGAAGGGGTAGCCCTCGCGATGGATCGGAACGAACGTATTCTTGATCGAATCGACAAGCGTCATAGGGCTGAGGGCGGTCCCTGTTGCAGGTCCGGCCTCAATAGCGGAAAGCCCCCCTCCCCGCAACGCAACAATGGGAGAGGATGGGCGGTTGGGTGTTGTGGGTCATGACCATGACTTTCAGCACCGACTGTCGGAATCCGGCCCTCTCATCCGTCCTTGGCTGGACAACATGCCAAGGAGCCAGCCAATGCCATCGCCGCAATCCGTCACCGGGAAAGCAAAGGTCATCACGGAGGGCCTCGCCTTTGGCGAGTCACCGCGCTGGCGTGAGGGGCGGCTCTGGCTGTGCAACTGGGGCACCGGCGAGATCGTTGCCGTGGATGAAGACGGCAACAGCGAGGTCATGCTCACCGTGCCGGCCATGCTGCCCTATTCGATCGACTGGCTGCCGGACGGGCGACTGCTTGTCGTCTCCGGGCGGGAAGGCCTGCTGCTTAGGCAGGAGGCGGACGGGACGCTCGCCACCCATGCCGACCTAAGGCCGCTGTCGAAGAACCCCTGGAATGAGATTGTCGTCGACGGGCGCGGCAACATCTATGTCAATGGTGGTGGGCCGGCGCCGGCGCCGGGCGAGCATTTCGGGCCGGGCACCATCGTGCTGATCACGCCGGACGGCATGGTCCGGCAGGTCGCCGAGGACATCGCCTTCGCCAACGGCATGGCGGTAACGCCGGACAACCAGACTTTGATTGTCGCCGAATCCCATGCCAGGCGGCTGACCGCCTTCGATATTGCGGCCGATGGCAGCCTTTTCAAGCGCCGCGTCTGGGCCGATCTCGGCAGTGACTATCCAGACGGTATCTGCCTCGATACCGAGGGCTGCGTCTGGTACGCCGACGTGCCCAACCGGCACTGCGTCAGGGTGCACGAGGGCGGTGCGAAAATCGGTAGGGTCGAGGTCGACCGCGGCTGCTTTGCCTGCATGCTGGGCGGGGCCGAGGGCAGGACGCTGTTCATCGCCGCCGCCGAATGGCGCGGCTTCGAGCACATGGTCAGCGACGCCCGCACCGGCCAGGTGCTAGGCGTCGCCGCGTCTGCACCTGGCGCGGGCTGGCCGTCTTATAACTCCGGCACGCGCTGATAGTTGGCAATGTCGGCCTTGACGCCCAGGCGCACTATCGTTTCCTGCGGGCTGAAGGCGATGCGCTCGTGCGCTGCCTTGACGATCGGCACAACCTTGTCGACAGCCGCCTGGCTTTCCCATTCGACCATGGTGACGATGTTGAATTCGCCGGGGCCGGAAAACTGCTCGAGCAGGAAGTCCTGCACGAAGCCTTCCTGCTGGCGCAGCAATTCATGCGTCATCTTGACCTTGCCGAGGATCTCGTCGCGCGCTTCCGCCGGCACAACGAACTTATCGACCCGGAACACGCTGCCATGGCGTTGATTTTTATTGCTCATTTCGATCTGTCTCCGTTCTTGGAAGGCTTGCTTCGCAGGGGCTCGGAGACGGTTTGCAAGCTCAAGGTAAGTTGAGGTCAAGGGATTTTTTGCGAGGCGCTGATACCGCTGATCTCCCCCCTTGTGACCCCTTGTGGGGGAGATCAACTCATCTCCGACGTCCTTCTCCGCACAATCACTCCCAGTTCGTCGGTCTCACGGGCGATGCGCAGCCGTTCCTCGGCTTCGGTCGCTTCGCGCTGGCGGTCCCACATCGAGGCGTAGAGGCCGTGCCTGGCGAGCAGCGCGGCGTGGGTGCCGCGCTCGGCGATCTGGCCGTCCTTCAAGACGATGATCTCGTCGGCCGAGATCACCGTCGACAGCCGGTGAGCAATGACGATGGTGGTGCGGCCCTTGCTGACAAGGTCGAGCGCGGCCTGGATCTCCTGTTCGGTCTGGGTGTCCAGAGCCGAGGTTGCCTCGTCGAGCATCAGGATCGGCGGCGCCTTGAGGATGGTGCGGGCGATCGCCACGCGCTGCTTTTCGCCGCCCGAAAGCTTCAGCCCGCGCTCGCCGACCATCGAGCGATAGCCGTCGGGGAGCTTGGCGATGAAGGGCCCGATCTGGGCGAGCTCAGCTGCCTTGCGCACCTCCTCCTCGCTGGCGCCGACGCGGCCGTAGCGGATGTTGTAGGCGATGGTGTCGTTGAAAAGCACGGTGTCCTGCGGCACCATGCCGAGCATGGCGCGCAGGCTCTCCTGTGTGACGTCGCGGATGTCCTTGCCGTCGATCAGCACCTGGCCGCGCTGGACGTCGTAAAAGCGGAACAGCAGCCGCGAGATGGTCGACTTGCCGGCGCCGGAGGGACCGACGATGGCGACCGTCTTGCCGGCCGGCACCTCGAAGGATATGCCTTTCAGAATCTTGCGGTTCGGATCATAGGAGAAATGCACGTCGCGGAACTCGACCTTGCCGGCACTCACCTTCAACGGCTTGGCGTCCGGCTTGTCGACGATCTCCTGGGGGACGTCGAGCAGGTCGAACATGTGCTCGATGTCGGTCAGGCCCTGCCGGATCTCGCGATAGATGAAGCCGATGAAATTGAGCGGCACGGAAAGCTGCATCAGCATGGCGTTGATGAAGACGAAGTCGCCGACGCTTTGCGTGCCGGCCTGTACCTCCAGCGCCGACATGCACATCACGATGACGGTGCCCAGCCCGAAGATGACGCCCTGGCCGAAGTTCAGCCAGCCGAGCGAGGTCCAGGTTTTCGTCGCGGCGGTCTCGTAGCGCGCCATGGAGCGGTCGAAGCGCTCGGCCTCCATGCGCTCATTGGTGAAATATTTGACCGTCTCGAAATTGAGCAGCGAGTCGATCGCCTTGGTGTTGGCGTCGGTGTCGCTGTCGTTCATGTCGCGGCGGATCGAGATGCGCCAGTCGCTCGCCTTGACCGTGAACCAGACATAGATCCACACCGTGACCGCCACCACGGCCACATACTTCCAGCCATAGGTGTAGGCGAAAATGCCGGCCGTCAGCGCGAATTCGAGGATGGTCGGCGCCGTGTT
The DNA here is from genome assembly GCF_014843905.1 of Mesorhizobium silamurunense. Classification (NCBI taxonomy): domain Bacteria; kingdom Pseudomonadati; phylum Pseudomonadota; class Alphaproteobacteria; order Hyphomicrobiales; family Phyllobacteriaceae; genus Mesorhizobium; species Mesorhizobium silamurunense. The sequence goes on from NZ_LPVS01000103.1 coordinate 113,462, forward strand.
CAGCATGACGAAGCGCACGATCGTCTCGATGCCCTTGGTGCCGCGCTCGATGATGCGCGACAGCCCGCCGGTGCGGCGCTCGAGATGGAAACGCAGCGACAGCTGGTGCATGTGGACGAAGGTGCGGAAGGCGAGCTGGCGCACCGCATATTGGCCGACGCGGGCAAACAGCGCGTCGCGCAGCTGGTTGAAGCCGAGCTGGACCAGCCTCAGCGCATTATAGGCGATGACCAGCATCACCGGCGCGAGCATGAAGGCAGGCAGCGGCGGCGGCGCCTTCGAGCCGTGGGCAAGCGCATCGGTCGCCCATTTGAAGAAATAAGGACCGGCGACCAGCGTGAGCTTGGCGACGACCAGGAGCAGCGTCGCCCAGGTGACGCGGGCTCTTAAGTCGGCGCGGTCGGCCGGCCACATATAGGGCCACAGATTGCGCAGGGTCGTGAGGGTGCCGGTTTCGGCGGAGACGGTCTTGTCGGCCACTATTTCTTGCCTTTTGGGTGAGAGGGGTCAGCGGCTGGCGCAGCAGGAGTTGACGAGTTCACGAAGCGAGGCGGAGACGCCCGCGAGCGCCGCGTGATCGACCGCGTAGCGCGAGCGCTGGCGGTCGGACTCAAAGCGGACCAGCCCGGCTTCGACCAGGATTTTCAGATGTTGCGAAACCGTCGACTGGGCGAGGTCGAGATGGTCGACCACCTCGCGGCACGAGCAGCAGCGGCTGGCCGACAGATGCTTCAGGATCTCGATGCGCGCCGGATGCGACAGTGCCGCAAACCGCGCGGCGATGGCGCGGCTGTCGGGGGCGCGGTTGTCGGATGGGGATTCGCTCATCGTTCATCGGCGATAGACGATGAAGGATGAGAGGGCAAGCTAGGCGGATGGGTAGCACCGGTAATCTCCCCCCTGGAGGGGGGAGATTGCGCGCTCGTGCGCCGGCGCTCCCCTACTCCGCCTTCGGCGCCACCGTGGTCATCTGGTCGCCCATGGCCTTCATATCGGCCGGCTCGCCTTCCTTCGACTTGCCGGGAACCTTGAAAACCTGGCCGGGCCAGATGCGGTCGGGATCGCGGATCTGGTCCTGGTTGGCGAGATAGATGGTCGAAAAGCGCGTGCCATGGCCGTAGACGCGGCGCGAGATGCGCCAGAGCGTGTCATTGCGGCGGATGATGACGGAGCCGTCGGCGTGTTCGAGCTTCGGCGCGACCGTCTCCGCCACGTCGGCCGACGGGGTCGCTTCCGCGACTTTGGCCGGAGCCTCGGCGGCCGGCGCCGCCGAGTCGGCGGGCTTGGCCTCAGCGGCCGCCGCTGACTTGGCTTCGGCGGACTGGGACCCGGCACCCTGGACCTGGGCGAGCTTGCTTTCAGCGGGCTTGGTCTCGCTCGGCGCGACGGCAGCGATCGACTCGCCGGGCTCGCGCTCGAACGGCACGGCGGCGCGGGCGACGACTTTCACGCCGTCGTCATCCAGGCCGTCGACATGGATGGTGTGGTTGCCGACCGGGATGTCGCGCGCCGCCTCGATCAGGAAATGGCCGTCGGGTGAGGTCTTGGCCTCGCCAAGCAGAATGTCGTCGGCATAGGCGCGCACCTTGCGGCCGGGATCTGCAGTGCCGGCGACAAAGACCTTGCTGCCGTCGATCTCGACCGCCTCGACGGCGATCTTGGGCTCGGCCGCCGCCGGCGCAGCGGGCGCCGGCGTTGTGGCGTCAGCAGCCTGGTCGGTAGCGGCTGGAGCAGCCGCCGTCGGCGCTGTCGCCGTGGCGGGCGCCG
>NZ_LPVS01000105.1:0-62522 GCF_014843905.1 Mesorhizobium silamurunense
CCCACGCCGGAAACGAACTCAAAGCTGGATAGAAACTGGGGGCAACGTCATAGGAGGCAAGATATGCTCGCTGTCGTAGGAGAGGACCATGAAGAGAATTCTGCTCGCCGCCTGCCAGATGCTGGTGGCCGCCGAGGCGCAGGCCGTCTCGCGCTACGACCCGACGCGCATGAGCTGCGATCGCGTGCAGGCGACGATCGCCAGGCAGGGCGCCGTCATCCTGCGCTACCAGTCGAGCCGCGTTCCGGGACTGCCGCTCTATGACCGCTATGTGCGGGACGAACGCTTCTGCAACATGGGCGAGGTGAGGGCGCGGGCCTATGTGCCCAGCGCCGACACCAAATCCTGCCCCGTCTATGTCTGCAAGCGGCCGGACTTCGACCGACACTTCCGCCGGCGGCTCTTCCCCCATCACTAGAGCAGCCCGGCGTTCGGCAAGCTTGTCAGAAACCGAATGATGCCTGCGCGGCCGGCGGCGGGCCGACGCGCACGCCTTCCATGGCCAACATCTTCTCCTTGGTGACCGAGCCGCCAGGTGCGGAGAAGCCGCCGATCTTGCCGCCGGCGGCAAGGATGCGGTGGCATGGAATGACCAGAGGCACCGGATTGGCGCCGAGGGCCGCACCGGTTTCGCGGGCGAGGCCGGAATGGCCGGCGCGCTTAGCCAGTTCGCCATAGGTGGTGGTCTCGCCGAAGCCGAGCTTGCGCGCGGCGTCATAGATGGCGAGGCGGAAATCGTCGACGCCGTCGAGATCGACCGACACGTCGGAAAAATCGACATCCTCTCCAGCCGCATAGGCCTTGATCGACGCGATCAGTTCGGCCACCCATTTCGGCTGCTCTGTCGTGGTCGAAACGCCGGCATGGCCAAACAGCCGGCGCTCGACCGCTTCGCGGCTGCGCTCGGGCAGGCAGAGCCGGATCAGACCCTTTTCGCTCCAGGCAATGCCCATGAAGCCGATCACTGTTTCTAACACTGCGTGGCCGGCCGTGATCGGTGATGCGTTTTCCATGGTGGGCTCCTTTCCGCAAATCGCGAAAAACAGGTACATGAATAGTACAGATAGGGAACAATATGGCAGTTTGCTTCGGGTCTCGCCACCCGAAACCTGCATACGGCCCCGATTGCCCGGTTGGAATCGCTCGTGTAAGGACTTTTTAACAACCGACAACCGGACCTGCAGGGCTTGGCAGCGAAAATCATCCTCTCCGCGATCGGCGCGCTCGTTGCCGCTGCCGGCCTCAGCGGCTGTACCTCGACCTCGCAGATGAAGGCCACGCCTGCGCTTGCAGCGGCTTCGACGCCGGCCGTCGAGGACGATACGCCGACCGTTGCGCTGCCTGAAACGGTGGCCGTGCTGCCGGAACCTTCCGGCCTCGCGCAGGTGCAGACGGCGGCTTTGACCGGCGATGCCGTGGCCATGGTGACGACGCCTGGGGCGGCGACGCCTGGCGCGCCGTTGCCACCGCCGGCGCAGCCGGGTGCTGCACTTCCGCCGCCGGCGCAACCTGCCGCGTTCGCCGGCTCGACGCCTGTGGCCGGCCAGTTTCCACCGCCGCCGGTGCTGATGGCCGGCGCGTCGCCGACCGGCCCCGCTTCGCTCAAGCAGGCAGCCGTCTATAGGACCGCCGGCGTTGCCATGCCGGTCACCGGCCAGTCGGCGAAGGTGGCTCCCATGCCGGGCGTCCAGCAGGTCGCCTATGTGGTGCCGCAGAACCCGGCGCTGCTTGCCCAACCGGGTCAGGCCGAACAGCATGCCACGGGGCCGCGCGCCGAGATCGAGCGGCTGATCGAGAAATATTCGGCGATCTATGAAGTGCCGGTCGATCTGGTGCGCCATGTCGTCAACCGCGAGAGCACCTTCAACCCGAAAGCCTACAATCACGGCCACTGGGGGCTGATGCAGATCAAGCACGCGACGGCGCGCGGCATGGGCTATGACGGGCCGGCAAGCGGGCTGTTCGACGCCGAGACCAATCTCAAATACGCGGTCAAATATCTGCGCGGCGCCTGGCTGGTCTCGGGCGGCAACGCCAAGCGCGCCGACACGCTCTACCAGACCGGCTATTATTACGACGCCAAGCGCAAGGGGCTGCTCGAGACGACGGGCCTCGGCGTCGACCGCCGCCGCCTGCAGCCAGGCGCCTGAGCATCCGGCCCGCTGCAATGCGCAGCCTGGAAGCGTAGCTGTTTCGGGGCTGCGACATGCACGAGAAAAGTGGTGCTCGCCCGCCGGCCCCCAACGACATCCGCCTTCGCAAGAGCCTCGACGATGCGCTGACCGCGCCGCATTGGCCGGAAGGTTTCGTCATGCGCTTATTCGAGCACAGGGACGCGCAGGCCCTGCATGCCTTGTTGGAGGAGGTGTTCAACGATGGCGCCGACGGCGCGTTCGACGACTGGTGGCCGCGTATCTCGGGCGATGCCGAGTTCGATCCGGACCTCTGTTTCCTCGTCATCGACGGCAAGGGCCTGCTGGCGGGTGCCGCCCTGTGCTGGACGTCCGGCTTCGTCAAGGATCTCGCCGTTCATCCGGACTCCAGAGGGCACGGCATCGGCGAGGCGCTGATGCGGCACGTGTTCCTGACCTTCCGCGACAGGGGCGCCGCCCATGTCGACCTCAAGACCAACATGGTCAACAACGCCGCCGCCTTCAGGCTCTACGAGCGGCTCGGCATGATCCCGATCGCCTGGGAAGGGTAGCATTTGCCTGCGACGGCGCAACCGAATGCGCGGCGGCATTGTGAACCGCTTCACACAGGCTGACGTTAGGACATGCTAATGCGTCGTGGTGCCGGGCGGCCGATCGGCGGATCGACGCTGGCAAGGCGTCGGAGGAGGCTGTGCCGGCATGCGTCAGCCACTCCAAGGCGGGCTCCGGGGCGGGGGTTTCGGAGCCCGCCCGCTTTGGTTTGAAATCCGCCCTTCCGTCCAGCCAGATCGCACCCTTTGGCGCGCCCAGGGATCATCCGTGATCCATGCTGAATGGCTGATGTTGGAACCCAAAGCGGCGCTCCGCATTCAAGTGCTGGGTGGGCATCTGATGGCTGTCGACGCGCGCAGTCTCCGTCGCCGGCTCCAAAGGGAGGTCCACCGCCGTGAAGCTTTTCCACGCCTTTCTTGCGCTGGCAGTCGGCGCCATGCTGGCGGCCGCTCCAGCGCGAGCCGTCGATCTGTCGATCGTATCGGGAGACACCGGCAACGGCATCAAGGTGCTGCGCGAGATACTCGACCGCTACGAGAAGCAGAGCGGCAATAAGGTCAACATCGTCGTCATGCCGCCGTCGACGACCGACCAGTTCGGCCAGTACAAATTGTGGCTCGCTGCCGGAAACACCGACATCGATGTCTATCAGACCGATGTGATCTGGGCGCCGCAGCTCGCCAGCCAGCTCGTCGACCTGACCGCGGCGACCAAGGACATCGTGGCCAAGCACTTCCCCTCGATCATCCAGTCGCAAACCGTCAACGGCAAGCTCATCGCGCTGCCGATCTTCACCGACGCGCCGGCGCTCTACTACCGCAAGGACTTGCTCGACAAATACGGCGCCAAGGTGCCGACCACCTGGAAGGAGCTGGCCGACACCGCCAAGCTCGTCATGGACAAGGAGCGCGCCGCCGGCAACAAGGACATGTGGGGCTTCGTCTTCCAGGGCAACGCCTATGAGGGGCTGACCTGCGACGCGCTCGAATGGGTGATGTCGAACGGCGGCGGCCAGATCATCGAGCCGGACGGCACCGTCTCCATCAACAATCCCAAGGCGGTGGCGGCGCTCGACCTGGTCAAGGGATGGATCGGCACCATCTCGCCGCCGGGCGTGCTCGCCTATCAGGAAGAGGAATCGCGCGGCGTCTGGCAGACCGGCAATGCAGTCTTCATGCGCAACTGGCCCTATGCCTATGCGCTCGGCAACGGCGCGGACGCGCCGATCAAGGGCAAGTTCGACGTCGCGTCGCTGCCCGCAGGCGAGGGCGAAGGCGCGCGGCCCGTCGCGACGCTCGGCGGCTGGAACCTTGCGGTCTCCAAATATTCGAAAAATCCGGACGCGGCGATCGATATGGTCAAGTTCGTCGCTTCGCCCGAGATGCAGAAATACCGGACGCTGAGGACGTCCAATTTGCCGACGATCCAGGCGCTCTATGACGATGCCGACATCGCCAAGGAACAGCCGATCATCCCGCGCTGGAAGGAGGTCTTCCTCAACGCTGCGCCGCGCCCTTCGGCGGCGGTCAAGATCAAGTACAATGAGGCGTCGAGCCAGTTCTGGACCGCCGTGCACAAGACCTTGTCCGGCGAAGGAAGTGCTGCCGACAATCTCGCCGATCTCGAAGTGACGCTGACCAAGCTGAAGGGCAGCGGCTGGTGACCGCGGAGCCTGCGGGGGCAGGCTCTGGCGTTCGTGCCAGCAGGGCAGGCCCCGGCGGGTCCGTGCTGACGAAGGCGGGCCCGCCGGGAGCAGCCGCTGCCGGGCGGCCGTCCTCGCGGCTGATGGCGCAGCGTGTGCGCTCTGCCTGGCTGTTTCTGACGCCGATGCTTCTGGTGCTGGCCGCGGTTGCCGGCTGGCCGTTGATCCGCACCGTCTATTTCAGCTTCACCGATGCCTCGCTGTCCGACCTCGACGCCCGCCAATGGGTCGGCTTCGCCAACTATTTCTCGATGCTGAGCATGCCGAGCGGCCGCACCATCTATGACGGGCTGCTGGTCGATCCGGTGTGGTGGCGCGCCGCCTGGAACACGGTGCGCTTCACGGCCGTCTCGGTCGTCGCCGAGACGATCCTCGGCATGATCGTCGCGCTCGTGCTCAACGCCGAGTTTCCGGGCCGCGGCATCGTCAGGGCGGCGATCCTCATTCCTTGGGCGATCCCGACGATCGTCTCGGCCAAGATGTGGCAGTGGATGCTCAACGACCAGTTCGGCATCATCAATGTCGTGCTGCTGAACCTCGGGCTGATCCATGCCAAGATCGCCTGGACCGCCAGCGCCGACACCGCGATGGTGGCGGTGCTGATCGTCGACATCTGGAAGACGACGCCGTTCATGGCGCTCTTGATCCTTGCGGCACTGCAGATGCTGCCGCGCGAGATCATCGAGGTCGCCAGGCTCGACGGCGCCAATCCGTGGCAGATCTTCTGGCGGGTGACCTTGCCGCTGATCCGCCCGGCGGTGATGGTGGCGGTGATCTTCCGCGCGCTCGATGCGCTGCGCATCTTCGACCTGATCTATGTGCTGACGCCCAACAACGTGCAGACCAAGTCGATGTCGGTGTTCGCGCGCGAGAACCTGTTCGAGTTCGACAAGTTCGCCTACGGCTCGGCCGCCTCGACGCTGCTGTTCCTGATCCTCGCGCTGCTCACCATTTCCTACATCCGGATCGGCCGGATAAGCCTGGACGGAGGCCGCTGATGGCAATGCTGAAGCGCGCGGCCTTCTATCTGCTGGTTGCGGTGATCGTCTTCATCGCCGTCTTCCCGTTCTACTACGCCATCGCCACCAGCCTGAAATCGGGAACCGAGCTCTTCGAGGCGAACCTTTGGCCGCAGGTGATCAGCTTCGCCAACTACAGGAACGTGCTCACCGAGGGCACCTTCCTGCGCAACCTCGTGAATTCGCTGGTCGTCTCGGGCGCCGTCGTGTTCATCTCGCTGCTGCTTGGCGTCACCGCCGCCTATTCGCTGGCGCGCATCCGTTTTCGCGGCCGCTCGGCGCTGATGCTTGCCATCCTGTCGGTCTCGATGTTTCCGCAGGTGGCGGTGCTGGCCGGTCTGTTCGAGATGATCCGCTGGGCCGGCCTCTACAATTCGCTGATCGCGCTGATCTTCTCCTACATGATCTTCACTCTGCCGTTCACCGTCTGGGTGCTCACCACCTTCGTGCGCGACCTGCCGGTCGAGATCGAGGAAGCGGCGATCCTCGATGGCGCCACGCCATGGATCATCATCACCCGCGTCTTCCTGCCGCTGATGTGGCCGGCGCTGGCGACGACGGGGATGCTCGCCTTCATCGGCGCGTGGAACGAGTTCCTGTTTGCGCTGACCTTCACCTCGAACAATGCGCAGCGCACCGTGCCGGTGGCGATCGCGCTGCTTTCCGGCAGCTCGCAGTTCGAGATCCCCTGGGGTAACATCATGGCCGCGTCGGTGATCGTCACCGTGCCGCTCGTGGTGCTGGTGCTGATCTTCCAGCGCAAGATCGTTTCCGGCCTCACCGCCGGCGGCGTCAAGGGTTAGGACGCAACCGGCGGGGCCATTCCGCGTTGGGTGTCGGAGGGGCTGATCGGAGATTTCAGATGAGAACGCTTCTGACCGTGGCCGCCATCGCCTTGCTTGCCGGCGCGCCGGCCGCCTTTGCCCAGTCGAACGATACCAGCCCGGATGCAGTCGGCCCCATGGTGACGGCGGACAAGGTCGACACGCAGACTTTCGTCACCACCGTGCCCAACGCCAACCAATTCGAGATCCAGTCGAGCAAGCTGGCGCAGGAGAAATCAGCATCGGCCGACGTCAAGGCCTTCGCCAAGCAGATGATCGAGGACCACACCAAGGTTGCTGAGGATTTCAAGGCGGCGATGAGCCAGGGCCAGACGACCGCTTCGATCAAGCCCGCCGGTCCCGCGCTGGGGCCGAAGGAGCAGCAGATGCTGGGCGAGCTGAAGGAGGCGAGCGGCAAGGACTTCGACCAGAAATACATCAAGATGCAGATCGATGCGCACAGGGATGCGGTTGCGCTGTTCAGCACCTATGCGAAATCGGGCGACGACCCGGCGATGAAGGAATTCGCCAAGAAGACGCTGCCGGTGCTCAAGACGCACGAGAAGCATGTGAAGGAGCTGGCCGTCGCCCATCAGGGCTGAGAGCGGGTGGGTTCTGTCGGCCGGAGCGGCGCTCAGCTCGTTCTGATCTGCTCGACCGCGGTTGCCAGCAGTTCTTGCATGGCGGCGCGAATCTGAACATCTGACTGGGCGACGCCTGCCGCGTCGAAATCGGCGCGTACCTTGCGGAACACGTCGTTGTCGCCTGCTTCCTCGAAGTCCGCGCGCACCACCTCTTTCGCATAGGCGTCGGCATCCGCACCGGATTTGCCAAGCTTCTCGGCGGCCCATAGGCCGAGCAGCTTGTTCCGGCGCGCCATGGCCTTGAACTTTGTTTCCTCGTCCATCGCGAACTTCTTTTCGAAGCCTTCCTGACGGTCTCTCATGCTGCTCATGATTTGCCTCGTTCAGATGTGAGTCCGACCTTCATCCGCTGTCTGGGGAAGCGCGGCCAGGTGAAGCGAAAGTGGTGCGTGTGGACGCCGTTAACAAGGCCTGATCATGCCGTGGAAGCCGCGGACTTGAAATTCGCGCAGGTGCGAGGAGCTTTCGTCCCGATGTGATTTGACCTCGCCGCGCCTTGACCTACCCTCGACCGCTAGCTGGATGAGCGGAGGAGACCGGCAATGCGGTCACCTTTCAACCAGATACGCAGCGTCGCGCTGGTCGCGGCCCTTGTCCTTGCCGCCGGCAGCGCGGCCTACGCCGATGCCGGCGGCCTGAAGGACTTCGGCGTCAACCTGATGACGCTCCCGCCCGGCGGCTGGTCGAGCCAGCGCCACTGGCACAGCCACGAGGACGAACTCGTCTATGTGCTGGAGGGCGAGCTGACGCTGGTCGAGGACGGCGGCGAAACGCTGCTCAGGGCCGGCGACTGCGCGACCTTCGCCAAGAACAGCGGCAACGGCCACCACATGATCAACCGCTCGTCGGTGATGGCGCTATCTGGAAGTCGGCTCGCGCAACCCGGACGATGTCATCACTTGCTCCGACATCGACATGATGAGCCCGAGTTCGGATGGAAGGTTTTTGCACAAGGATGGGACGTGTTATCCGGGGCAGGGGTGAGGCCTGACGCAAAGGCAGATCAAGCCGGACAGGAGGGAAAGCGATCGCCAGTCGGGGTGCATAACTTGGAGCCGGTGCAATTTCCACTTGTCTTTAAAGTAAAGTCGTCCTCAAATCCCTGCGGGGATAGGGCGGGCGAGTCATGAACAAGCTACCGTGAGCAAGCTTGAGCGGGCTAAGGCAAGGGCCGCAAGGACATCTGACGTCGTCAACATTGCCTAGTTTGCTATGCAAACGGCCCGATTTTAGTGTGGGTTCAATAATTTGGGGATTGATAATGGAAGAGGAAAGTAAATTTCACGTCTGTCTATATAGGGGAAAGAACGCCAGGCCATGCTATGGGGAAGACCTCAGAGTTCCCTGAAAGCATCGATGAGTCTGTAGAAATTTCCGACCGGAGCAGGAGTAAGACGCCATCCGAATTTAAGGATATGTTTGATTTGTTCCGCGAATCGATGATCGGTTATATCTATTTTCTTCCATTTATATCTTATATTGGACCAGTTATAACAGATTGAATACAAAACACAGAGTTAACAGAATTTTGCGAAACTAATAGCGTTAAAACGGTCCATTATAAAGAGCGCGATGTGTATGAGCTCGGTCAAAGCAAATACTCTGCATATCGCGCAATTGAGGCTAGTAGGAAATCTGCTCGGTTTGTCTCAAAGCAGGTTCCCAAGATGCCAACAATAGGTATCGTTGGAAGCCTTGATCATTATCTGTCGGTGATAATGAAAGAGATACTTAAAAAGTATCCGTCGATGATATCTGACAGCGACAAGCAAATCTCTGTTCGTGATATTTTCAAGTCCAATTCACTGGAGGATTTTAAAGATTTTCTTCTAGATCGTGAGGTAGAAACGATCACTAGAAGTTCTTTTGAGGACCAAGTTGACTGGATTGAGAAAAGATTAAACTTAAATAAGAAAATAAAAGACGACTATAAAAAGTGGACTAACCTGATAGAAATTATTGAGAGGAGAAATTTGTTCGCTCATGCGAATGGCATTGTAAACGATATTTATATCAAGAACGTATCAATCGCGTCTGGAAACGAAACAATAAAAGTAGAAAATGGAGAGGAGCTATTTTCTTCGCCGGCGTATTTTAAAGCTAGCTTAGAAAATATATGCGAGTTTGGTATTAAGATTATACAAGTCTCTTGGAGAAAGCTGGAACCAAAGGAATCTAGCATTGCGGATGATGTTCTTGGTGATTTTGGTTACAATCTGATTGAGCGGGGGGAGTACAAGCTCGCGTCTTCTATTCTTGATTTCGCCGTCAATGAGATTCGAGGTAAGGTCTCGGAGGCAAGAAGGCGCATGAATATAGTAAATTTGGCGAACGCCTATAAGTTGGACGAACGCGAAGCCGAAGCAATGAAGACTCTGGAAGCGGAAGATTGGACCATCGTAAGTGATGAGTTCGCAATAAGCGTCGCGGCTATCAAACGAGACATCCCTGCGGTTCTATCTTATATGCGGAGGCTATCTCAGAGCGGAGAATGGAATGGGAGTACACGTGAAGAGTGGCCTGTCTTTTCTCACGTGAGTGATGATCAGGACTTTAGAGATGAGTTCGAAAAATTATTTGGCCGAGGATACATTCCGGAAGAAAAAGGTAGGTACAAACTAATCGGAAAACCAATTAGAAGGCCTCGGGCTGGCACAAAAAAGGCTCTTGGAAGAGGTCAGGCAAAGGAACACAATTTAATTCTAATTGAAGGTGATAAAAAGGGATAGGGATTTTTACTTTTGATTTTCTGGTAAACGGGTCGATGAGATCGACGCTCCTTCGTATATTTGCCGCTCTTTCAAGTGTTCGCTTAGAATAAGTGGGGGTGACCCAATCGTTAAGCAAAATACTCCTGCAGCGGCCGAACCTCCAAGTTCCCCGCGCGCAGCGCCGCAATCGCCTCGGCCACGGCTGCCGCACCCGACAGCGTCGTGTAATACGGCACCTTCTGCATCAGCGTCGCGCGGCGCAGCGACTTCGAGTCCGACACCGCTTTCTGGCCGTCGGTGGTGTTGAAGACGATCTGGACCTGGCGGTTGCGAATGGCGTCCTCGATGTGGGGGCGGCCTTCGAGCACCTTGTTGATCTTTTCCGCCACCACGCCGTTTTCGGCGAGGAAGCGCGCGGTGCCGGAGGTGGCGAGCACCTTGAAACCCTGGCCGGCGAGGCGCTTCACCGCCGGCAGGATGCCCTTCTTGTCCTCGTCGCGCACCGAGACGAACAGCGTGCCCGCGCGGGGGAGATCAACACCCGCTCCCAGTTGGCTCTTGGCGAAGGCCAAAGCGAAGTCGCGGTCGAGGCCCATCACCTCGCCGGTCGAGCGCATTTCCGGCCCGAGCAGTATGTCGACGCCGGGGAAGCGGGCGAAGGGGAACACGGCTTCCTTGACCGCGATGTGGCCCGGATTGCGCGGGTCGGGCATCGCGCCGTAATGGGCGAAGGCATTTTCCAGCGTCTCGCCGGCCATGATGCGGGCGGCGATCTTGGCGATCGGACGCCCGATGGTCTTGGCGACGAAGGGCACGGTGCGCGAGGCGCGCGGGTTCACCTCCAGCACATAGACGGTGCCGTCCTTGATCGCGTATTGCACGTTCATCAGGCCGCCGACATTCAGCGCGCGGGCAAGTGCGGCGGTCTGGCGCTCCAGCTCGTCGACGAGATCCGGATGCAGCGAATGCACCGGCAGCGAGCAGGCACTGTCGCCCGAATGGATGCCGGCCTCCTCGATATGCTCCAGGATGCCGGAGACAAAGGTATCCTTGCCGTCGCACAGGCAGTCGACATCGACCTCGGTGGCGCCGGTGAGATAGGTGTCGAACAAGAGCGGGTTCTTGCCGAGCAGCGTGTTGATCTGGCCGGTCTTGTCGTTGGGGTATTTCTGCTTGATGTCCTCCGGCACCAGGCCGGGCACGGTGTCGAGCAGATAGGTCTGCAGCATGCCTTCGTTGTAGATGATCTGCATGGCGCGGCCGCCGAGCACATAGGACGGGCGCACCACCAGCGGGAAGCCGAGCTCGCCGGCGACGAGGCGCGCCTGCTCGACCGAATAGGCGATGCCGTTCTTCGGCTGGGTGAGGCCGAGCTTGTGCAGCAGCTTCTGGAAGCGGTCGCGATCCTCCGCCAGGTCGATCATGTCGGGCGAGGTGCCGAGGATCGGGATGCCGGCCTGCTCCAGCGCGTCTGCCAGCTTCAGCGGCGTCTGGCCGCCGAACTGGACGATGACGCCGACGAGCTCGCCGGACGCCTGCTCGGCGCGCAGGATCTCCAGCACGTCCTCCGGCGTCAGCGGATCGAAATAGAGGCGGTCGGAGGTGTCGTAGTCGGTCGATACCGTTTCCGGGTTGCAGTTGACCATGATCGCCTCGAAGCCGGCGTCGCGCAGCGCGAAGGCGGCATGGCAGCAGCAATAGTCGAACTCGATGCCCTGGCCGATACGGTTGGGGCCGCCGCCGAGGATGACGACCTTCTTGCGCGAGGAGACCTGCGCCTCGTTGGCCAAAGCGCCGGCGAAGGGCACTTCATAGGTCGAGTACATGTAGGCGGTGGGCGAGGCGAATTCGGCGGCGCAGGTGTCGATGCGCTTGTAGACCGGATGGACGTCGAGCTTTTCTCTGACCTGCTGAATCACTTCCGCGTCGGTCTTCGTCAGCGACGCGAGGCGGGCATCGGAGAAACCCATCGCCTTCAGCATGCGCAGGTTCTCGGCGTCCTGCGGCAGGCCGTGCTCGCGGATGCGCTCCTCCATGGCGATGATGCCGGCGATCTGCTCGAGGAACCACGGGTCGATCTTGCACATGGCGTGCACGTCTTCCAGCGAGGTGCCCATGCGGATCGCCTGCGCCACCATGCGCAGCCGGTCGGGCGTCGGCGTGCCGAGCGCGGCGCGAATGGCGTTGCGGTCGTCGACGTGATTGGCGGCGGCAGGCCCGTGGCCGATGCCGGGGATCTCGATCTCGTCGAGGCCGGTGAGGCCGGTTTCCAGTCCGCGCAACGCTTTCTGTAGCGACTCCTGGAAAGTACGGCCGATCGCCATCACTTCGCCCACCGACTTCATGGCGGTGGTCAGCACCGGCTCGGCGCCCGGGAATTTCTCGAACGCAAAGCGCGGGATCTTCGTCACCACATAGTCGATCGACGGCTCGAACGAGGCGGGCGTAGCGCCGCCGGTGATGTCGTTCTCAAGCTCGTCCAGCGTGTAGCCGACGGCGAGCTTTGCCGCGACCTTGGCGATCGGGAAGCCGGTCGCCTTCGAGGCCAAGGCGGACGAGCGCGAGACGCGCGGGTTCATCTCGATCACCACCAGGCGGCCGTCGGCCGGGTTGACGGCGAACTGCACGTTGGAGCCGCCGGTCTCGACGCCGATCTCGCGCAGCACCGCGATCGAGGCGTTGCGCATCATCTGGTATTCCTTATCGGTCAAGGTCAGCGCCGGCGCGACGGTGATGGAATCGCCGGTGTGCACGCCCATCGGATCGAGATTCTCGATCGAGCAGATGATGATGCAATTGTCCGCCTTGTCGCGGACGACCTCCATCTCATATTCCTTCCAGCCGAGCACGCTTTCCTCGATCAGCACCTCGGTGGTCGGCGAGGCGTCGAGGCCGGACTGGACGATGTCGTAGAATTCGGCGCGGTTGTAGGCGATGCCGCCGCCGGTGCCGCCCATGGTGAAGGAGGGGCGGATGATGGCCGGCAGGCCGACATGGTCGAGCGCTTGGGCGGCGATCGCCATGGCGTGGCTGATGTAGCGCTGCTTGCGGTCGCCTTCGCCGAGGTTCCAGCGCGTCTCAAGCGCGTCGAGCGCGGCGTCGAGGTTCTCGGGGTGCTCCGCCTTCAGCGCGGCGCGCTCGGCCTCGTGGATCTTGCGGTCGGCGTCCTTGACCTCTGTGGCGTTGGCCAGCATCGAGCGCGGCGTTTCCAGGCCGATCTTGCTCATCGCCTGGCGGAACAGCGCGCGGTCCTCGGCCTTGTCGATGGCGTGCGCGTCGGCGCCGATCATCTCGACATTGTAGCGGTCGAGCACGCCCATGCGGCGCAGCGACAATGCCGTGTTCAGCGCCGTCTGGCCGCCCATGGTGGGCAGCAATGCGTCCGGCCGCTCCTTGGCGATGATCTTGGCCACCACTTCCGGCGTGATCGGCTCGATATAGGTGGCGTCGGCCAGCTCCGGATCGGTCATGATCGTGGCCGGATTTGAGTTGACCAGGATGACGCGAAAACCCTCTTCCTTCAGCGCCTTGCACGCCTGGGTGCCGGAATAGTCGAACTCGCATGCCTGGCCGATGACGATGGGGCCGGCCCCGATGATCAGGATCGACTTGATGTCGGTGCGTCTTGGCATGTCTTTCGAATTCCGTTCGGCGAGCGGCTTGCACGAAAAACCGGGACGGGGGACCCGGCCGGTTGTGCTTGCGATTCTGGTATCAGGCTAGGAGGGCCTTATAGGGAAGAGTTTTGCCCGATGTAACCCCGAAAATGCGGCATCAGGGCAGTAGGGAATAGGCAGTAGGGCGGCGGGGCTGTCTTCTCCTACTGCCTAATCCCTACTGCCTATTCCCTGATCAACTATTCCCCCAGCGCAAGCGCGTCGGTGATCTCGAAACGTTCGGAAATGCCAACGCGGATCATGTTCAAGCTGCCCTCGCGGGTGAAGCGGAACTCGTCGGCAGCGTCCGAGCCGGCCGGCTTGCCGTCAAGGAAGGTGATGACGCGCGTGCCGCCATCGGGCCAGGTCACCGTCACGACGCTGTCGCCACCCTCATGAGCGACGCTGATCTCGCAACGGGTCATCGGCTGGCCGACATGGCGCGCGCAGGGAATGCCGCCGTCGGCATCGGGGGCAGGGGTGTCCGAACCGGGAAGCGCCCCTGCCGACGCCGCGAAGGCGAGGCCATAGGCATCCTGCATGGCGGTCACGCTGATATCGGCCGCGGATGGCGGCTCGTCCGGCTCGGTGCCGCCCAGGCGCGCCGCGATGTCCGGCGGTTCTTGGGAGGGCTGGGGCGCGTCGGCTTGCTGAGGCAGGCTGGCGTCAGTCGCCGGCGCGGCGGCATCTTCCGGCGCCGGCGCCGGATTGTTGGGGCTGAGATAGCGGGCGGGCGCCCATCCGGTGATGTGCGCGTCCTGCGTATCCTCGACCTTGCACCAGGGGTAGTTGTTGACGAGCCTGCAGCCGTAATTCTTCACGGCCGCGCCGTTCGGCAGGCGCACCGTTATCTTTCCGCCGGGCGAAGCGGTGGCGCGGATATTGAGGAGATCGTCCGGCGCGAGGCCGCTAACGATCGAAATGATCGTGCCTGGCGCATCCTGAGCCAAGGCCGGCAAGGCGGCCAGCAGCAAAGGAGCGGCGATCAGCAATGTCGATCGGAGCGTGACTTTGCGCTTCATCCCTCGGCCATGGGCAATGCACTGCAATTTTCAAGCGCGACCGGAATCGGCGCTCACCTCAAGCCAAGGCGTTTGTAGGGGAGGTTGCCGTCGCATGTCATCTCCAAAATGGACGCTTCGGCCCTGCCGCTCGATCGGATACGAGCTCCGCTCGATCCTGGATATGAGCCTCGCTCGATCTTGGATATGAGCTTCGCTCAATCCTGGATACGAGCTTCGCTCAATCCGGATATGAACTTCGTTCAATCCTTTATAAAACCGGTCCGCAGCGCGTGCGCCCATTCCGGCCGTCCCGCCTGTTCGGCCTGCTTTGCGGCGGCTTCATGGTCGTAGTCCACGGCGATCGCCTCGAAGCGATCGGGGCGGTAAGCCGCATCCAACTCGACGATGCCATAGCGCGCATGCGGGGTGCCCTGCTCGGAGACATGCGCCGGCGGCGTATCGTCGGAATAGGCTGGGCAGCCGACGCTGCCTGGGTTGAAGACGACCGGGCCGCCCGGAATGCGGATGAGCTCGCTGCGATGGCTGTGGCCGCACAACGCGATGCGGCAGGCAGGGTCGAGCGACTTCAGCCGCCGCTTGATCGCAGCGAGCGGCGCGCGCACCAGCTGGCCGTCGAGGATCGCATCGGCGAGGTATTTTTCGTCATGGTCGGGCCTGGCGTGGAAGGCCACGATGCCCGGCGCGATCTCAAGCGTGAGCGGCAAGGCAAACAGCGCTTCGCGTTGCGCGGCGGTCAGCCGCTCCTGCGCATAGCGGTCGGATGGCCACATTTTCTCGTCGGTCGGGTCCTCGGCGACACGACGGTCGTGGTTGCCGCGCACCGTCGGCAGGCTGAGCGCTTCCAGCCGCTGCATGGTTTCGCGCGGCCAGAGCGGGCCGGAGACGCAATCGCCGAGATTGACGATGAGGTCGGCGCCGCCGCGTTGCGCGAGGTCGTCGAGCACGGCGTCCAAGGCCAGCACGTTGCCGTGGATGTCGGCGAGAACGGCAATGCGCATCAGGCGTCGATTTCGCTGTCGACGGTGCCGACCATTGGCAGCGCCTTGTCCTCGCCGGCGGCCGCGATCACGCTGTCGAGCAGGCCGGGGAAGCGCTTGTCCAGGTCGTCGCGGCGCAGCGTGATCAGCCGGCTGGTGCCGACCGCCTCGGTGCGGGTGACGCCCGCCTCGCGCAGCTTGGCGAGGTGGTAGCTGAGGTTGGTCTTGGAGGCGAGATCAAGGAACTTGCCGCAGTTCATCGGCACGCCTTCCTTGCTGGCGAGGAAGCGCACGATTGCCAGCCTGGTCGGGTCGCCGAGCACGGCAAGCACGATCGGCAGGCTGATCTGATCGGCGGTCGGGTGGGGCAGGGTCATGAGCCAGAATTAAGCACAAACGGAACCAACTTCAACGCGTCTCGTCCTCTTGCCGGTTTACACAGCTTCTTCGTTTGGTTCGTCGTTCTTGGCCCGTCCTGACACAGGGCTGTCAGCAGGGTTCAGCTATTTTCTGCCGGCTCGGTTGACATCATGCCCTGTCATGTCCAATTGTTCAATAACTTTTGAACTAAGGACACATCCCCATGGACAAGCGGATCTTCTGGCTTGCGCTCGGATCGTTTGCGATCTCGACCGAAGGCTTCGTCATCTCCAGCCTTCTTCCCGATATCGCTGCCGATGCCGGCATCTCCGTCGCGCTCGCCGGCTCGCTGATCACCGCCTTCGCGCTTGCCTATGCGATCGGCGCGCCGGTGCTCGCGACGCTGACCGGCGAGTGGGACCGGCGGCGCGTCATCCTGTGGACGCTGGTCTTCTTCGTGATCGGCAATCTGGTCGCGGCGGTGAGCTCTTCTTTCGAATTGCTGCTGATCGCGCGCATCGTGATGGCGCTGTCGTCCGGCCTGTTCGCGGCGGCCGCTCAAGGGACGGCAGTGGCGCTGGTCGATGACCACCACCGCGCCCGCGCCATCGCCGTCGTTGTCGGCGGTACCACGGTGGCTGTCGCGGTCGGGGCGCCGCTCGGCGCGCTGGTTGCGGCCATTGCCGGCTGGCGCGGCACGTTCTTCGCCATCGCCGGGCTCGGCGCGCTCGCCGGCGCTATCCTGTGGTACCGGCTGCCGCGCGGCATCGTCGGCACCAGGCTGCCGCTCAAGGCGCGGCTGGCGGCGGCGGTCCGTCCCGGCGTGTTGCCGATCCTGGTCACGACCGTGCTGGCTCTGGTCGGCGCCTTCACCGTGTTTGCCTTCATTGCGCCTTTGGCGATCGAGAGCGGCGGTCTCAGCCCGCTTGCGCTGCCCGGCATGCTGCTTGCATTTGGCGTCGGCGCGGTCATCGGCAACATCGCCGGCAGTCAGGCCGCCGACCGTTTCGGTGCGACGCGCACCGTTGCCTGGTCGTTGGCGCTCTCGGCTGCGACGCTGATCACCTTCTCGCTGATCCCGATCTTCCTGCCGCATTCTGTCGCCGGGCCGGCGCTGATAGGCATGATGGTGCCGTGGGGCATCGTCGGTTGGGCCTTCCCGCCGGCACAGGCGAGCCGAATTATCAAGATCGCGCCCGACGCTGCGACGATCGTGCTCTCGCTCAATGCCTCGGCGCTTTATTTCGGCGTCGCGCTTGGCGCCGTGGTCGGGGGTGCTGTGCTGCGCTTCGGCGCACCCGCCGATCTCGGCCTGATTGCGGCTCTGTTCCCGATCGCGGGGCTCGGCGTCGTGCTGGCGGGCCGCGCGTTTGCGCGCCCGGTCGCCATGCCGGCAGAATAAAACAGCCGCGGAGTTGATCGATGGCCGCTTCTTCAGGTGGAAGGAGTGGCCGCCGGCATTTCGAAATCGAGTGCGGCGACATGGTCGAGCGCCGCGCGCAGATTTGCCGCATATTCCTGGCCGACCATGGCCTCGAAGCGCTGCTGCGCCGCGCTCCATAATTTCATCGCTTCCTCGAGCTTGACCCGCCCCTGCGGCGTCAGCCGCACGCGCTTGACGCGGCGGTCGTCCTTGTCTGCAAAGGTCTCGACAAAGCCGTCGCGGATCAGCGGCTTCAGCGTATGACCGAGCGCCGACAGGTCCATGATCAGCGCCTCGGCGATGGCGCCCATCGCCGGCTCGCCGCCGATGTGGATCTGGTAAAGCAGGCCGTATTGCGTTCCCTTAAGGCCCGACGGCGCCAGCACGTCGTCATAGAAGCGACCGAGCTTGCGCCCGGCGCGGCGCAGCGTGGCGTTGTTGCAAAGGGTTAGGCCGGGCAGGGCGGGCTGCGACATTGCGGGCGGTTCCTGGGCTGGCGAATTTACGGACGCCTGCCTCCGCCAGAAATAATTGCGGCATTCCCGATTGACAAGATAGTGGCATATGCCCATTTCCAGAAAGTGGTATATGCCACCAATTGAAGATCATGCAACTTCGGCAAGGGAAAGGGTTCTTGCCCGGTCCCCCACCGAGGCCAAAAAGGAACAGGACAATGAGCAAGACAAATAACAAGGGCACGGCCGTCATCACCGGCGCTTCCTCGGGCATCGGCGCGGTCTATGCCGACCGGCTGGCCGGACAGGGCTTCGATCTGGTGCTGGTGGCGCGGCGCGCCGACCGGCTGCAGGAGGTGGCGGACAGACTGGCTTATGCCTATGGCCGCAAGGTCAAGACAATTGTCGCCGATCTCTCCGACGACGCCGACCTGCGTCGCGTCGAGCAGGCGATCGCGACGGATGAGAGCGTGACGCTGCTGGTCAACAATGCCGGCATGGGCGGCATCGAGACGGTGGCGACAGCCGATGCCGACGCTGCCGAGCGCATGATCAAGGTCAATGTCGTTGCCTTGACGCGTCTGACCCGCGCGGTGCTGCCGGGGCTGCTCGCGCGCAATCGCGGCGCCATCGTCAACATCGCCTCCGTCGTAGCCTATGGCATCGCCGTCGGCGGCATCTACAGCGGCACCAAGGCCTATGTCGTCAACTTCACCGAAGCGCTGCAGAAGGAGGTCGCCGGCACAAAGGTGAAGGCGCAGGTAGTGCTGCCCGGTCCGATCCGCACCGAGTTCTGGGACGTCTCCGGCATTAGCCTCGACAGGATCAACCAGGACTGGGTGATGAGCGCTGACGATCTGGTCGATGCCGCGCTTGCCGGGTTCGCCCAGGGCGAGACCGTCACCGCGCCCGGCCTTGCCGACCCGGCCGGGCTGGACACCTATCTCGGCGCGCGGGACCAGTTCTACGGCAGTCTGTTCGCCGGCAAGCCGGCGGCGCGCTACGCCGTATAGTTTCCGCCTCTCTCAGGCTGGCCGCCACATCTGCAGGATCGAGGCGGCCAGCAGCAGGCCGAGCACGATATTCAGCGCGCGCCACTGCCGCTCGGTTTTGAGTAGCCGGGCGAGCAGCGTGCCGGCCACGCACCACAGCGACAGCGAGAAAGCCGCCGCAAGGCCGAACACGGCGCCGAGCAGCAACGCCAACTGCAAGGGACCGTCGGCGAGCGCCGCGAAGGATGCGGCGGCACCCAATCCCATCGCCCAGCCTTTCGGGTTCATCCACTGGATGCCGGCGCCGCCGAGGAAGCTGTTCGGCGTGGCCATGGTCACGTCGAGGTTGGGCGGACCGCTGCGGCCGATCCTGATCGCCAGCCAGATCAGATAAAGCGAACCGGCGATTCTCATGGCAAGCTGCAAGGAAGGGACCGCGGTCAGCAGTCCGGCGAGGCCGGCAGCGCCCGCCGCCGCCACCGAGGCCAGTCCCGCGGCGCTGCCGGCCATCAGCGGCACGGAGCGGCGAAAGCCGAACTGCGCGCCGGATGCCGTCGACAGCGTCGTGGCGATGCCGGGCGTCGAAGTCGAGATCAGCGCGAACAGGACAAGGGGGAGGATTGTTGCGGACATCTGGGCTTTCCCGATCGGAAGAGCCGGCATGCTAGGCGCTTTGATCCATCAGTAAATGCAATGTTTGATATGACAATCATTAGCATTTATAATGAAGGAATGAACCGCGATCTCGATACCACACTCGTCCGCACTTTCGTCACAGCAGCCGAAAAGGCGAGCATGACGGGCGCTGCAAATGCCCTCAATCTGACCCAAGGCGCCGTCAGTCAGCAGATCAAGCGACTGGAAGAGGTTCTTGGCCAGACACTGTTCGAGCGTGACCGGCGCGGCCTGAAGCTGACGCGTTCCGGCGAACGGCTGCTCGACAAGGGGAGGCGTCTGCTGCAGCTCAACGACGACATCCTGGCGGAGATAAGCGGCAAGGCGGTCGCCGGCCAGGTGCGGATCGGCGTGCCTTACGACCTTGTCGGCACGTTGCTTCAACCCGTGCTCAAGACTTACGCCGAAGCCCATCCGCAGGTGGAGATCTCGCTGGTCTGCGCTTCCTCGCCGGAGCTCGCGGCCGGGCTGGCCGCGGGGAACATCGATCTTGCCGTCATCGAGGAGCGGGCCGGTCGGACGGCTGGCGAATGCCTGCTGGTCGACCGCCTGGTCTGGGTCGGCGCCAGGGGCGGCACGGCGCGTTTGAAGCGGCCGCTGCCGGTGTCGATGGTCGCCGACACCTGCGCCTTCCGTCCGGCGGTGCTGGCAGCGCTCGGCGAGCATGGGCTCGGCTGGCGCACCGTGTTCGAGAACGGCAATATCGACGCAACAACGGCGACCGTGCGCTCCGACCTTGCTGTGACCACCTGGCTCGCCTCGACGGTTCCGGCCGACCTCGACATCCTGTCCGACGCCGGCCTGCCGGCGCTGCCGAATTTTTCGGTCAACCTGCATGTGCCGAAACATGCCGTCGCGCCGGCGGCGCAAGCCTTCGCGGCTCATATCCGCGAGGGTCTGGCGCGTTATCGCCAGGCGGCGTGAAGGCATTTCCTCGCCCCCGCCAAAGCGGGGGGAGAGGTGGCCGCGAAGCGGCCGGAGAGGGGGCTTCGTAGAGCGAGAGCATAGGGATATTGGCCGTGGTCGCGCCAGTCCCCCGCTCCGTCTCGGCTGCGCCGAGCCACCTCTCCCCCAAGTTCGTGGGGGCGAGGAAAGAAGTGCCGATATTACTTCCAGTTCTTGCGCCGCTCGAGTTCGGCATCCGAAGGCTGCTCTGTCGCGAAAGATCCGGTCTTGATCGCGCCGCCACGTTCATAGGTCGCCATGATGACGCCGGTGCTCGAGACCTGCGACTTGATAAGCTTGAAGGCGGCCGGAATCGCTTCATCGCCGAACAGCCGCTTGCCCTTGCCCAGCAACAGCGGGAAGATCATCAGCCGGATCTCGTCGATCAGCCCGTTGGCGAGCAGGGTCTGGATCAGATTGCCCGATCCCTGGATGAGCAGGTCAGGTCCGTCTTCCTGTTTGAGCTGCCTGAGCCTTGCAACGACATCCGGCCCAAGCGACTGGGTGTTCTGCCAGGTCAGGGTATCCGGCCGATGCGTCGCCACATATTTGGTCGCAGGGTTGAAGGCATCCGCGATCGGATCTTTCTGATACGGCCAGTACGCGGCGAAGATGTCGTAGGTTCTGCGGCCGAGCAGCAGCGCAAAGGGTTTGGAAAATAATTCATCCAGAGCCGCGCCCGCCACCTCGTCAAAGTAATGGAAGGTCCAGCCGCCGAACTTGAAGCCGCCGACCGGATCCTCTTCCGGTCCGCCCGGCGCCTGCATGACGCCGTCGAGGCTGATGAAGGTGGCGGCGATGATCTTTCGCATGGTCTTCTCCTTTCGTGATCCGCACCATCACGGCCGGATTTCAGCCTAGAGCAGTTCAGCATTCACAGAAGCGCTGAGCTGCTCTAAGTGTCTGTTTTTATGCAATTCCAGACGGAAAACCGTTACGCACTCGTCCTGGAATTGCTCTAAGGACGAACGACGGGTCTCCATTTCGACAACCGCCGACAAAGTTTTTAGCGTTTGCCGCCGCGAATGATACGCGACGAGAACCAGACATCGCCGAAGACGGCGGTGGCGGTGCGGTCAGGTGCCTTGTCTTCACTCAGCCAGATCGAGCGCGTGCGGGCGGCGCGCTCGCGGGTTGGCACTTTTGCTTCCGGCCCGGCGATCCAGGCGCCGACGCAGGGGATGAACCAGGAGCCCATGAAGGGTTGGCAGGCAAAGCCGCCCTCCATGCGCGTGACAATCACCGCAAGGCCGATGCGCTCGGCGGGACGCCAGGGGAAGATCATGCGGCCGCCGGGTTTGAGCGCCCTCAACCATGCCGCGGGAGGGGCCGCGACACCGGCATTGACATAGATGATGTCAGAAGGTCGGAGCAGGCTGGTGACCGCGTTGCCCTGGATCACTTTCACATTGCCGTAAGCTGCAAGATTTTGGCTTGCTCGCTCCGCGAGATCGGGCTCGAGTTCGAAGGCGGTGACTTCACCTCCAGGCTCGACCAGCCTTGCCAGCAGCGCGGTGTAGTAGCCGGTGCCGGCACCGATATGAGTGATGGCTTCGCCGGGCTTCGGTTTGACCTTGCCGATCCACATGGCGTGCAGAACCGGCTCGCCATTGTTGATGCCCTTGTCGGCATCGAGCACCACCAGCACGTTCTGATAGATGTAGCTCGGATCGGCAGTCGGCGTTTTGAACCCGCCGTCGCCGGCGAAAACGGTCCACGGCCCGGGCCCGAGAAAGGCCTCGCGCGGCACCGAGGCGAACACCTCCTCAATGCGGGGATCGGCGGAGCGCGCATGCGCGGCCATCAGCTTGGCGTAGAATTTTCGGGCGTCGTCCGATCCGGTCATGCTTCCAGAAGATAGCGCGGCCGGCTCGGATGTCGCGGCCTGATCTCAGCCGGCAAAAGTGTCGAAGAGCAGCTTGAAGTTGAGCACCAGGATGATGGCCGCGACCACCCATGCGAGCGCGGCGACGCCGCGCGGGATGGCGAAATTGCCCATTTTCTTCTTGTCCGACACGAACTGCACCAGCGGCACCACGGCGAAGGGCAACTGCATCGACAGCACCACCTGGCTGAAGACGAGGAGCTGGGCGGTGCCCTTTTCGCCGTAGAGCGCGGTGACGATCACGACGGGGACGATGGCAATGCCGCGCGTCAGCAGGCGACGCGCCCATTGCGGGATGCGCAGGCGCAGGAAGCCTTCCATCACGATCTGGCCGGCGAGCGTCGCGGTGACCGTCGAGTTGAGACCGGAGGCGAGCAGCGCGACCGCGAACAGGATCGAGGCGATGCTCAAGCCCAGCAGCGGCGAGAGCAGCTCGAAGGCCTGACCGATCTCGGCGACATCCTGGTGCCCGGTGCCGTGGAAGGCCACGGCCGCAACGATCAGGATGGAGGCGTTGACGAACAGCGCCAGGATCAGCGCGATGGTCGAATCCGTCGTCGCCCACTTGATGGCGTCACGCTTGCCCGTATCGGTGCGCGCATAAGCGCGGGTCTGCACGATCGAGGAGTGCAGGTAGAGATTATGCGGCATCACGGTGGCGCCGATGATGCCGATGGCGATGTAGAGCATTGTCGGGTTGGTGACGATCTCGGACGACGGCACGAACATCGAATGCAGGATCATGCCGGCCGGCGGCGCGGCAACGAAGATCTGGACGGCAAAGCAGCCGAAGATGATGATCAGCAGCGCGATGACGAAAGCTTCGAGGTAACGGAAGCCTCGGTTCATGAGCAGCAGCACAAGGAAGGCGTCGAGCGCGGTGAGCACGGCACCGCCGATCAGCGGAATGCCGAACAGCAGTTGCAGCGCGATCGCCGTGCCGATCACCTCGGCGAGGTCGCAGGCGATGATCGCGAGCTCGCAGGCGATCCAGAGCAGGAAATTGACCGGGCGCGGATAGTAGGCGCGGCAGGCCTGCGCGAGGTCGCGGCCGGTGGCGATGCCGAGGCGGGCGGCCAGCGCCTGCAGCAGGATCGCCATCAGGTTCGACAGCATGATGACGAAAAGCAGCGTGTAGCCGAACTGGGCGCCGCCGGCGAGGTCGGTCGCCCAGTTGCCCGGGTCCATATAGCCGACCGACACCATGTAGCCCGGGCCCATGAAGGCGAACAGGCGGCGGAACCAGACGCCGGTCCACGGCACTGCAATCGTGGCGTTGACCTCGCGCAGGCTGGGCTGCTCGCCCTCATCGGCGCGGGCAAATTGCCACGAGGAACGGGATACGGCTTCTGCGTCGGACATCATGGACTTCCGCTGGAATGTATTGATGGCGCCCCTTATCTATGCCACGGCTCAACATTATGCAATAGGCTATATTTCATTGTTTGTGCTTTTATCCACTGGTGCAGGGGGGGCCGGTTGCACGTGAGCGGGAATGCAAATAAACGGCCGGAGCACCGGGGTTCGTGTTATGAATGCGATCCCCGATTCAGCCTTCGGCCAGCCAAGAAGGAGCGCGTGTTGGCGCTGAGGAACAGACCGGTTCGACGTGAAGAGCCGCTTCCCGATGCCGAAATCCATTCGGAGGGGTTCCGGCATACGCGCGAGGCGCGCCGCAGCGCGCTCGTCGAGGACTATGTCGAGCTGATCGCCGACCTGATCGAAGACGGCAACGAAGCCCGTCAGGTCGATATCGCAGCCAGGCTTGGCGTCGCGCAACCCACCGTGGCGAAAATGCTGACCAGGCTCTGCGCCGACGGGCTGGTCTCCAGAAAGCCCTATCGCGGGGTGTTCCTGACCGAGGCCGGCCGCAAGGTGGCGGAGGAGAGCCGCATCCGCCACCAGACGGTGGAAGCGTTCCTGCGCTCGCTGGGCGTCAGCGCCGAGACGGCGCGCATCGATGCCGAGGGCATCGAACACCATGTCAGCGCCGAGACGCTGGAAGCCTTTCGCAGGGCGATGATAACCCGCTAAGCCAACTGGGCTCCCTCCCAGTGACGCTGGAACCGCTGCGCATTCAGCGCGTTCGTTTCCCAGGCCCGCAATCCTTGGCGGCCAGGGAGGAGCAAGCGATGGGCGTGGAACAGGCACCGACCAAAAAGGGCAAGGAGTCAGCGAAGGGGTTGAGGCAAGCCTCGGCGCAGGACGAACGCAAGACCGAGAGCGAAACTAGACGTCCGCTGAAGAAGGGCGCTGCCCGTTTCGAAGAACGCTCCAAGAGTTCAGACGGCAAAAGCGCCGGCTTGAAGCAGAAGAGCTGAAATTGCCGGCTCGTCTGGGATCCAACGCAGTCGCCAAGTCGTATTTCGGCTGCGAAAAATGCTGTGACTTGACCTGACCATTGGGATAATTGTTTGCGGAGGGAGCGGTCGCGAGCCTGGCCTTCCAGATATTCGCAGCACGAGGAGTTGCCATGCTTTGGAGAGGCCGTCGTCAGAGCGACAACATCGAAGATCAGCGCGGCGATAGCGGCGGCGGATTCGGCGGCGGCAGCCCCGGTCAGTTCCGCATTCCGATCGGTGGCCGCGCCGGCGGCGGCTCGAGCATCATCCTGGTCATCCTCGTCGTGCTTGCCGGATGGTATTTCGGCTTCGATCCATCGCAGATCCTGGGCGACGGCGGCGGCCAGATCACCGACAACAGCGGCGCGCAGGACAGCACCGGGGCGCCTGCTTCCGATGAGATGAAGCAGTTCGTGGCGACGGTGCTCGCCGAGACCGAGGACACCTGGACCGGTATCTTCAAGGCCAATGGTTTGAGCTATGAGGACCCCAAGCTGGTTCTGTTCAGCGGCCAGATCCGCTCGGCCTGCGGCTTTGCCTCGTCGGCGGCGGGACCGTTCTATTGCCCGGGCGACCACAAGGTCTATCTCGACATGACCTTCTTCCAGCAGCTCGACCAGCAGTTCGGCGCTTCGGGCGAATTCGCGCGGGCCTATGTGATCGCGCATGAGGTCGGCCACCACGTGCAGAACCTCACCGGCATCATGCAGAAGTTCAACCAGATGCGGCCGAGCATGGGCGAGGCCGAGGCCAACCAGATGTCGGTGAAGGTCGAGCTCCAAGCCGACTGTTTCGCAGGTGTCTGGGCCCACTACACCGCGCAGAAGGGCATCTTGGAACAGGGCGACATGGAAAGCGCGCTGAATGCCGCCAAGCAGATCGGCGACGACACGCTGCAGAAGAAGATGCAGGGCTATGTCGTGCCGGAAAGCTTCAACCACGGCACGTCGGCGCAGCGGCAGACCTGGCTGGCGCGCGGTTACAAGAGCGGCAAGCTTTCGGACTGCGATACGTTCAACAATCCGGTCTGAGGCGGCGATGTAGGGCTGCCGTCCTTCCGCATCGACTGATGTCAGGATGAGGCAGCTGCGGTCGTTCGCTTATTGTTCCGGGCGACAAGCTCGCCTATAAGGTGCATCTCGCCTGTGCCCTGAAGCGCATCGCGCTGAAACGGAGTCAGGCGACGCGCTTTAGGTTTTTTGAATTTACGCATGCCTTCATCCCGAACCGGTTTCCACTTTCGGGAGACATGCTTTTGGCGGCCGAGGAGCTTGTCACCATGATCGACCCCAGGACCGCCAAGCGGGGCCTTGCGCTCGTTTTCACCACGCTTCTGCTCGACGTCATCGGCTTCGGCATCATCATGCCGGTGCTGCCGGCCTATCTGCAGGAGCTGACCGGTGTCGGCGTCAGCGAGGCGGCGATCGAGGGCGGCTGGCTGTTCTTCGTCTATGCGGCGATGCAGTTTTTCTTCGCGCCGGTCATCGGCGGCTTGAGCGACCGTTTCGGCCGGCGGCCGATCCTGCTCGCCTCGGTGCTCACCTTTTCGATCGACAACCTGATCTGCGCCATCGCCTGGTCCTATCCGATGCTGTTCATCGGCCGCGTGCTCGCCGGCATTTCCGGCGCCAGCTACTCGACGACATCGGCCTTCATCGCCGACATCTCGAACGACGAGAACAGGGCCAAGAATTTCGGCCTGCTCGGCATCGCCTTCAGCGTCGGCTTCGTCATCGGCCCGGTGCTCGGCGGCCTGCTCGGCACGTTCGGGCCGCGTGTGCCTTTCTATTTCGCCGCCGGGCTTGCCTTCGTGAACTTCCTGATCGCGATGTTCCTGCTGCCGGAGACGCTCGACGAGCAGCATCGCCGCCGCTTCGAGTGGAAACGCGCCAATCCGGTCGGCACGCTCGTCCAGATGCGCAACTATCCCGGCATCGGCTGGATCGGGCTCGTCTTCTTCCTGATGACGCTCGGCCACATGATGTATCCGGCGGTGTGGTCCTTCGTTTCAAACTACCGCTATGGCTGGAACGAGCAGCAGATCGGCTTCTCGCTCGGCGCCTTCGGCCTGTGCGGCGCGATCGTCATGGCGACCGTGCTGCCGCGCGTCATCCCCAACCTCGGCGAATGGAAGACGGCGGCGATCGGCCTAACCTTCACGGCGCTCAGCGCCTTCGGCTATGCGTTTGCGACACAAGGCTGGATGATCTATGCGGTGATCGTCGCCGGCTGCCTGGAAGCGCTTGCCGACCCGCCGCTAAGAAGCCTCGCCGCGGCCAAGGTGCCGCCTTCGGCGCAGGGCGAACTGCAGGGCGCGATGACCTCGATCTTCTCGATCACCTCGATCATCACGCCACTGCTCTATACTGCGATCTTCTCGTGGTTCACCGGCCCGAGCGCGCCGGTTGCGTTCGGCGGAGCGTCCTATGTGCTCGGCGCGATTTTCCTGACGCTGGCGGTGATCGTCTTCGTGGCGAAAGTGGCCAAGCCGACGCCGAAGGAAGTCGAGCGCATGCACGCCGAGGACGCGGTGACCGACGCGGCCTGAGCCGCGTCCGGTTTGCGTTACGCGCGCTCGGCCAGCGCCGGCTCGCCGCGCCGTTCGCGAACGAGGTTGACGAAGCGACGGAAGAGATAGTGCGAATCCTGCGGGCCGGGCGAAGCCTCGGGATGGTGCTGAACCGAGAACACCGGCCGGCCGGTCAACGCGATGCCGCAATTCGAGCCGTCGAAGAGCGAGACATGGGTCTCCTCGCAACGCGATGCCGCAATTCGAGCCGTCGAAGAGCGAGACATGGGTCTCCTCGACACCTTCGGGCAGCGAGTCGGCGTCGACGGCGAAACCATGGTTCATCGAGACGATTTCGACCTTGCCGGTCGTGTGGTCCTTCACCGGATGGTTGGCGCCGTGGTGACCCTGATGCATCTTCTCGGTCCTGCCGCCGAGCGCCAGCGCCAGCATCTGGTGACCGAGGCAGATGCCGAACACCGGGATGTCGGTCTTCAGCAGATCCTGGATCACCGGCACGGCATATTCGCCGGTCGCCTCCGGGTCGCCGGGACCGTTGGAAAGGAAGATGCCGTCCGGCTGCATGGCCAGGATTTCTTCCGCGCCGGTCTTGGCCGGCACGACGGTGACCTTGGCGCCGAGACCGGCGAGCAGGCGCAGGATGTTGCGCTTGACGCCATAGTCGATCGCCACCACGTGCAGCGACGGCGCGTCCTGTTCGCCAAAACCCTTGTTCCAGGCCCAGGGCGTCTCGCGCCAGACCGAGGACTGGCCCGAGGTGACTTCCTTGGCGAGGTCCAGCCCGATCAGACCCGACCAGGCAGCGGCGCGGCGCTTCAGGTCGTCAAGGTCGAAGACGCCATCGGGCGCGTGGGCAATGACGGCGTTGGGCATGCCTTTCTCACGGATCAGCACTGTGAGAGCGCGAGTGTCGATACCCGAAAGCGCGACGATGCCGCGCTTCTTTAGCCACTGATCGAGATGCCCGGCTGCCCGGTAGTTGGACGGGTCGGTGACATTGGCCTTGAAGATCGCGCCGACGGCACCTGCGCGCGCCGCAGGATTGAGGTCTTCGATATCCTCGCTGTTGGTGCCGACATTGCCGATATGCGGGAAGGTGAAGGTGACGATCTGGCCGGCATAGGAGGGGTCGGTGAGGATCTCCTCGTAACCGGTGAGCGCGGTGTTGAAGCAGACTTCGGCGACCGCCGAGCCGGTGGCGCCGAGGCCGCGGCCCTCGATCACCGTGCCGTCGGCGAGCACCAGAAGTGCGGTCGGCTTTTCGGTGGCCCAGGCGGTGGTCGTGGCCATGGCGGCACTCCTAGAGGCTGCTTCCAGATCATCCCGTTTGCGGGACGATCCGCGCAGCAAACAGCGCGCACCGGCGAATTCGCGAGCCTGCGCGCAACCAGATTTTCAGTTCATGCGAGGCTCAGTACATAGGGGAAGGCGCCAAAGCGGTCAATGACGCTTGCTGCGAACGGAATCGATTTATTTCGCCAAGCAATATCAATAGTTTGCCGGGATTTGCCTTGGGCGCCGGGCAAAGCTATTGTCCGCCGCGTTCGAAGGAGAAGCACGATGCGCGAGAAAATCGCCGAATCCATGAAGAGCGCGATGAAGGCGCAGGACAAGCACCGGCTGCCGACGCTCAGGCTGATCCAGGCCGCCATCCACGACCGCGACATCGCCAATCGCGGCGCCGGCAAGCCGGCGGCGAGCGAGGAGGAGATCCTGCAGATCCTGGCCAAGATGGTGAAGCAGCGCGAGGAATCGGCCAAGGCTTTCGAGGACGGCAAGCGGCCGGAACTGGCCGCTCAGGAGCGCGGCGAGATGGAGATCATCCGCGAGTTCCTGCCGACGCAACTCGACGATGCCGCGATCACGGCGGCGGCGCGCGAGGCGATCGCCGCGACAGGCGCGGCCAGCCAGAAGGACATGGGCAAGGTCATCGGCGCGCTCAAGCAGAAATATGCCGGCCAAATGGACTTCGCCAAGGCAAGCGCCATCGTCAAGGGGCTGCTGCAGTAGGGGATTGCCGCAGTAGGGGGACTGCTGCAGCAGGCATTCTTGCCGCTCCCGCGGTGAGGCCCATGTAAGGCTGGGCACCCAAGCCCAGGTCAAGCCGTGGATGATGGCTCGCCGGAGGAAATATTGGATCACCCGAGAGAGGCGCGGACGAAGGCATTTCTGGAGAAGGTGCTGTAGATCGCCTTGCGATTGTCCGTTTTCGCCGCGATGAGGCCCGTCCGATCCGGTCAGGGTGGCAGGGATTCAGGCGAGTGTCTGGGTGAAGAGGCAGCGATCAGCCTCTATCAAAGCGCGGAGGCGCGTATGCGGATCAAGGTCGAAACCCGGCAGGACGGCAACGTCGAAGTGCCCCGAAGGTTCTGCCTCAACGGCGACCAGGTGGATGTCTTCGAGGTGGTCGACCAATGGTTTGGTGCCGATT
The DNA here is from genome assembly GCF_014843905.1 of Mesorhizobium silamurunense. NCBI lineage: Bacteria > Pseudomonadati > Pseudomonadota > Alphaproteobacteria > Hyphomicrobiales > Phyllobacteriaceae > Mesorhizobium > Mesorhizobium silamurunense. The sequence continues at coordinate 29,302 of NZ_LPVS01000105.1, forward strand.
ACCGCTATTGCAAGGTCAAGGGCAGCGATGGCGCGCTCTACATCCTGCGGCACGACGAACTCCGATCGGAGTGGTGCCTCACGATGTTTGCAAGCGAACGGGCGCAGGCCGTGGCGGCCGGATGGACTTCGCCAAGCCAAAGCGCCATCGTCAAGGGGTTGCTTCAGTAGGGATAGGCAGCCGCGGGAACCTCACGGATCCTTGCAGATCGGCACCGGCTGCGGAGGCGGCAAAGGGTGATCCTTCTTGTATTGCGCGATGATCGGCTCGAGCATCTTCTTCGGCCAGAATTTCGGCGCGCCGATCTCCTTCAGGCAGGATGCATTCCAGTACAGTCCGGTAGCCGACATCGATTGTCTGGCAGCCACGGTACGCGCCATGGCGGCAATGTCCCGAGATTCCGGATAGATGTAGAGCGTCGTCGGGTTGTCCTTCACCATCGGGATGATCTGCTCGGCATCCGCGGGCGACCAACTGGTGCAACCATTGCTGCGGCCGCCGGCATAGTTCACCAGCTTGCCAAAGGGCACGTAGCCATCGTGGTCGGCGTATGAGCTGTTCGGGCTTTTGCGAAGGCACATTCCCCTCAGCAGCGCTGCCGGGTGCCCGCCGATCACGCGCTGCCTGGCGTTGGCGGTTTCGCCTTCGCCGTCGAACTGCACGAAGGTGCGCATGAAAATCGCATCCTGCTTCGCGCCGACGCGATAATAACCCTTGAACGAGGTTTTGGCCTCGGCCGTCATGTAGGCGCCGCCGGCCGTCAGTTCCGAATCAAAAGCGTTGCCGAAGTTCTTCGCGCATCGTCTGCCGTTGGAAAAATTGGCGACGCCTTTCAGGTCGCGGCCGCCGCCGTGACCGGCCGAGACCGCGCGGAACGACTGCTCGGCCTCGCAGACGATGTAGTAGCGGCGCCCCAACACGCCATTGCCCAAATCGCCGGGACGGGTCGCGTCCATGGCGAAGTAGCAGGGATTTTTCACGGAACCTTCGCTCACCTTCTTCAGGTAAAGCGCGCGCGCCCGTTCCAGGACCACCTGAGCGATCTGACCGTCGCCTTCGCCGACATGAGCCTGCAGCCATGCCGGAATGCTTGAGGACCGCAGCGCCGCGAAAGATCGGGCCGACATCGCCAGCGCGGCGGCAAAGGCGAGGAGGCAGAGAACAGCGACACCCAGCGGAACAGATCTCGAGCGCACCGATTATTTCCCCTCTCCAGCCGTTATCGCTTATGGTGAATCACCTCTACCAATCATAAAAGGCCGCGCGCCAATCGGCGAAACACTTCTAGTTTAGCGTGTCCTGAGTATCCGTGATTTCCGGTCTGTTCGCGTTGGGGTATCATGCGATTCGGCGCGCCCACGCCTCCTCCCTCCGTTGGGAAAGCATTGTTCATGCGGGGCATTCGATCACTGAACCGACTGTTCGAGCACCAGGCATAAGGAGGGGTTGCGAAGACTGCTCGCACCAGGAGGTTTTTTCGATGCGGCTTTCCGCGCCCGTCTATCGTCTGAAGCGTCAGGCCAGGCTCCTGTCCCGCAGGGACAGAGTGCCGCTTCACCAGGCCCTCGATCGTGCCGCTGCCGAGGAGGGTTTCGCCAGTTGGAGCCTGCTCGCGGCCAAAGCCGCTGAAGCCACACCCGCCGGCAGCCTGCTTGCGCAACTCGCGCCTGGTGACCTGGTGCTGGTCGGCGCCAGGCCGCGGCAGGGCAAGACCCTGATGAGTCTCGAGCTTGCGGTCGAGGCGATGAAGTCCGGCCATCGCAGCGTGTTTTTCACGCTGGAGTATACGCACACGGACAGTGCAGGTCCGCAGGCTCCGGGCTTTTGCCCGCGAACAGGGACTGATCCTGGTCTTCATCTCGCAGATCGACCGGTCGTACGATCCGTCCCGGAAGCCGTTTCCCGACCTTGACGACGTCCGGCTGCCGAACCCTTTGGATTTGTCGCTGTTCGACAAGACGTGCTTCCTGAACAAGGGCGAACTCCGCTTCCATGCGGCTTGAGAGCAATCCTGACTGCCACTATGCCTGCCGGTCTGCAAAGGGACACGGATCATGGTCGAAATCGTCAAACCCGCGCTCGAACACCTGCCGTCCTACAAGGCGGCGCTGGAGCGCGGCTGGTCGCCGGACAATGTCCGGCTGATGGAGGCTACGCGCGAGCAGCTCGCGGCCATCGAGGAAGATCCCGTCGCCTTTCTCGCCAGCCTTGACGATCCCGAAGCCAAGGGGCCGCGCATCGCCTTGCCGGACGGCACGACGGTGCCGCGCCTGCCGGGGTTTCGGCGCTGGATCTGGGATGGCGAGGTTGCCGGCTCGATCGGGCTTCGCTGGCAGAAGGGCACGTCGGCGCTGCCGCCGCACGTGCTCGGCCATATCGGTTATGCCGTTGTGCCGTGGAAGGAGCGGCGCGGCTACGCCACCGAGGCGCTGCGCCTGATGCTCGACGAGGCGAGGGCGGTGGGCCTCGACTATGTCGAGATCACCACGGATCTTGACAATCTTGCGTCCCAGAAGGTGGTGCTCGCCAATGGCGGCATTCTCGTCGGGCGGTTCGCCAAGGTCGCCGCCTATGGCGGCGCGGAGAGCCTCAAGTACCGGATCGACCTTTAGGTATGTTCACGGGCAATGGAGCCTGATGCGCCTATTCGCCGGGCTTGGCCAGTCTTCCTTCTTCGGCCTTGTAGTAGTACTGGCTCGCGACAAGCCAGCCTTTCAGCGGCCTGAGCGGCGGAATGCAGGTCGCCAGAATTATGGGCACCGAGACGAAGGCGTGGAACCACATGGACGGCTCGAAAGTCACCTGTGCCCAGACAGCGAACAGCATGGAGGGCACGCAGGCAAAGCAGATGACGAAGAAGGCGGGCCCATCCGCCGGGTCGGCAAAGGAATAGTCGAGCCCGCAGACATCGCATTTCGGCGCCAGCTTCAGAAACCCTTCGAACAGCCGGCCTTCCCCGCAACGCGGGCAGCGGCCACGGATACCGACCCGCCAGGGTTCGAGGTGGGGGTAGTGCGCGTGATCTTGCATGGTTGTCGCTCCAGGGACCTCGCATGGCGGTCGATCGGCCTTGAGGTCACCGATACATACTAGTATCATGATTGTATGCATACAATGCGACAAAATGTATGGACAAAGATAGCATGAACGGCGAGAGCGACCTCGGCTGGCTTTCTCCCTTGGAGGAGGGCCATCGGCCGATCTATCTCAGAATTGTCGATGCGCTTGCGGCTGCCCGCTCGAGCGGCCGACTGCAGCCGGGGGACAGGCTGCCGCCGCAACGCGAGCTTGCCCGTTTCCTTGGCGTGGATCTGACCACGGTCACCAGGGCTTTCACCGAAGCCCGCCGCAGGAATCTGATCGACGCAACGGCCGGCCGCGGCACCTTCGTCACGCCCGGCGAGCCGGAAGAGCCGATCCTCGATCTGAGCATGAACATTCCGCCGGCGCCTTCGGGCCTCAGCCTGCCGGCATTGATCCGGAGCGGCATCGAGGGACTGCTCAAACGTTCCAGCGCGGAAGCGCTGCTTTCCTACCATCCCGGCCCGGGTTCGCCCGCCGAACGCGCCGCCGGCTCGTCATGGCTTGCGGCAACCGGCGACAGGCCGCCGGTCGAGCGCGTGGCTGTCGGTTCGGGGGCGCAGGCGCTGCTTGCGGCCGTGCTGCTGTCGCAAACCCACGAGGGCGACACGATCCTCACCGAGGCGCTGACCTATCCCGGCCTGATCGCGCTGGCCGGGGCCACGGGGCGGAAACTGGCCGGTGTCGGCCGTGACGATGACGGCATGCGTCCCGACTATCTGGAGGAAGCGGCGCGACGGCACGGTGCCAGCGTCCTCTATCTCAACCCGACGCTCCACAATCCCACGGCAGCCACCATGCCTGAGGGCCGGCGCCGGGACCTGGCGCGGATGGCGGGCAAGCTGAACCTCTTGATCGTCGAGGACGATCCCTACAGTCCGTTGCTGACTGCTTCCCCAACAGCTTTCCTTAGTCTCGCGCCGGAGCGGACCTTCCATGTCGCGACATTGGCGAAATGCATCTCGCCTTTCCTGCGCACCGCCTTCCTGGCCGCGCCCAATGCGGAAGCCGTCGAGCGGATCGCGGCGGCAATCCGGGGCACCACGATGATGGCGCCGCCGCTGATGACGGGTCTCGCCTGCGAATGGGTGCGAAGCGGCCTGGCCGGCGAGATCACGGCCGCGGTGCGTGCCGAAGCGGAAGCCAGGCAGAAGATCACGCGCAAGATCCTGCCGGCGGGGTTCGCCTCGGCGGAATCGAGCCTGCATCTCTGGTATCCGCTTGCGGGGCGGCCGCGCTCTTCAGAGCTCGTCGACGCGGCCCGGCGCCGCGGATTGGCCATCAGTCCGGCCGAGGAATTTTCCGTCGCGCCCGGCGTTGCCGACGGCTTGCGCCTGGCGCTGGGCGCGGCATCCAGCAGGGAAAGGCTGGAGGAGGGCCTGCGCAATTTGCTGTCGATCCTTGCCAATCGCTTCGAATCCTCGCCCGCGCCGGTTTGATGTAATCCAGGCGGCGGCGGAGCGGCGGCCTTAACCGCTGCGGCTGGCAGCGGCGGCGTTGCGCGGCTGCGCCATTCCCAAGCCTGCGAGGCGAGTGCGACCACCACGGCTACCAGCATGGCGAGCACACCTGCAAGCGGCAGGCTGCGATAGCCCAAGCCGGCATTGAGCATCGCGGCGCCCAGCGATGCGGCGAGCGCGATGCCGACATTGAAGCCGGACGGAATGAGCGAGGAGGCCAGGTTCGAGGCGTCCGCCGTCCAGGCCAGGATGCGGGTCTGGATCGGTGCGCCGATGGCGAAGTTGAGACCGCCCCAGAGGACGATCGCAACGATCATCGGCACCGGGTAGGGGCTGACCGCATAGATGATGCCTAGCATCACCGCCTGCAGGAAGAGCATGGCGATCAGCGACGGCATCAGCTTCCAGTCGGCAAGCTTGCCGCCCAAAAGAACGCCAATCGTGGCGCCGACGCCGTTGAGCAGCAGCACCCAGGGGATCAGGCTCTCGTCGAGGCCGGTGACTTCGAGCAGCGTCGGCGTGATGTAGGTGAACAGGCCGAACTGGCCGATCATCAGCATCAGCATCAGGATGAGCGAGGTCCAGACTTGCTGGCGTCCCAGCACGCGCACTTCGCGCGCAAGGCCGGCTGGCCGGTCGGCGGCGCCTGCGGCGCGCGGCAGCAGCGCGGCCATGGCGGCGATGGCGACGACACCCAGCGCGCACATCACCCAGAAGGTCGCCCGCCAGCCCCAGAGGCCGCCGATCGCGGTGCCGGCCGGCACGCCGATAACGTTGGAGACGGTCAGCCCCGAGAGGATGACCGCCACAGCCCGACCGCGCTGGTCCTCGCGCACCAGGCCGACCGCGACCACCATGGCGACGCCGAAATAGCAGCCATGCGCCACGGCAGTCGCGACGCGCAGCAGAAGCATCGAGGTGAAATCGGGCGCCAGCGCGCAAGCCGCCTGGCCAAGGGTGAAGGCAATCGTCAGTCCTATGAGCAGCGCCTTTCGCGAGACCTTGGCTGTCGCAAGCGCCAGAAGAGGACCACCGATGGCGATGCCGCAGGCATAGCCGGAAACAAGATAGCCGGCAGTGGGCACGGACACACCCAGGCCTTCCGCCACCTCCGGCAACACGCCGGCGATGACGAATTCAGTCGTGCCGAAAGCGAAGGCGGCAATGAACAAGGCGATAAGGGGCAGCATGGCTCAAATGGGAATGAATGCGGGGCGTCAAACCACGGATGGCCGTTGCCGGCAATGCAGAAATTGTCGATGCCGCTTTAGCTTTTCTTGACGGACCGTACCCGGGTCGTCCGCACCGCTATCTGCCGTTTCTCCCGTATGGGATTTTCAGCCACGCCCGCTCATGCAGATAATAGAGCAGCGATTTGGTGAGGACTTCGGTCAAGCCGATGGTTGCCGCGAGCTTGACGCTTCCGGTCACCACGAGCGAGATGATCATGGTATCGATCGTGCCGGTGGCGCGCCAGGAAAGCGCCTTGGCGAAGCTGCGCGAATGGGTGTCAATCACCTAAATCATCCTCCCGTTGGGCCTCAGATATTCCTTAGCCGACGGATGCGAGGATGAGCAAAGACTAAATTTTGTCCGGGCCGACGCGCCGTGTCGATCGATGCCTAGCTCGCCTTCAGCCGCGAGCCGCCAAGCAGGCCGCGCTCCTCCAGCACCGGGTAGGCCATGGAAGCCAGCAGTGAATTGATCTGCTTCAGGTCGCGGATGGTATCGAGGTGGATCGAACTGGTCTCGACGCTCTTGGCGGTGCCATCGCGCAACCGGACAAAGTGGCTCGCGCTGGTCTCTTTCTCGCGCTCGCGCAACAGGTCCTTTTCCAGCACCAGTTGCCGCGCGGTCTCGGGATCGCGCGAGACCAGCACGTTGAAGGCAAGCCGCGCGTTGGCGAGCACCGAGGCATGGAAGGCGCAAAGCTCGCGCCAGCCCTCGGGCGTGAATTCCAGCCCGCGCTCCAGCTTCTTCCTGACATGCACCAGCATGTTGCGCACGATGATGTCGCCGACCTGCTCCAGCTTGACGCAGGCGCCGATCAGTTCCTGGCAGCGCAGCGCCTCGTCCTCGCTCAAGGGGTTCTTGGTGACCTTGGCCAGATAGAGCTTGATCGCCGCGTGCTTCTGGTCGACCCGGTCGTCGAGCGCGGCCAGCGCCTTGATCTTGCCGGCGTCGGCGCTCTCGTAGAGCTCGATGATGCGCTTCAGCATGATCTCGACCGTCTCGCAGACCCGCACCACCTCGCGCGTGGCATTGGCCAGCGCCTGGCTCGGCGTGTCGAGCGCGCTCTCGTTTAGCGCCGACAATTCGACGACGTCGAGCGCTGCCGCCGGCGCCGGCGCGGGGCCGAGCGCCACGATCTTCTCGGAAGCGCGATAGACGAGGCCGGCGAGCGGCAGCCCAGCCAGCAGGATGATCACATTGAAAAGGATGTGGGCGTTGACGATCTGGTCCGGCCCGGTCACGCCGAGAAAGCCGACCGGCGGCTTCAGCGTCATGAACAGGATCAGCATCACGAGCGAACCCATGCCGCGCATCAAGAGATTGCCGATCGGCACCACGCGCACGCCCGGATCGGCATTGCGGGTGAGCAGCGGCGCGATGATCGAGGAGCCGAGATTGACGCCGAGCACCAGCACGATGCCGAGTTCCGGGGGGACGAAACCGCGGCCGGCCAGCGTCACCAGCAACAGCACGGCGGCGATGGAGGAATGGAACAGCCAGGTGATCAGCGCGGCCAGCAGATAGGCGGTGACGAAGTCGCCCGAAAAATAGTTGACGATCATCGGCATCAGCGTGCTCTGGCGCAACGGTTCCGAGGCCTGGCCGATCATCTCCAGCGACAGCAGCAATAGCCCGATGCCGACCAGGATACGGCCGAACTGGCGCCAGTCACGCCTCTCGGTGGCCATGAACATGAAGGTTCCGGCGACGAGGCAGACCGGCACCAGGAGCGACAGGTCGAAGGTCAGCAGCTTGACCACCAGCGCCGAGCCGATCTCGGCGCCGCGCACGGCAAGCTGCCCGGCGGCGCCCGATACGATGCCGGCGCCGGCGAAGGAGCCGACCAAGAGCGTGACGGCGGTGGAACTCTGCAAGGCAATCGCGAGACCGCAGCCGGCCAGCACCGCCATCAGCGGATTGCGCATGGTGGCGCGCAGCCTGTGGCGCAGCACATCGCCATAGGCGCGTTCGACGCCGGTCTTCACCAAGCGGGTGGCAAAAAGCATCAGCGCCACCGCGCCGGCAAGGTGCAGAAGGACGACGGAACCGCTCATGCCAGGCCTCGCGACGAGGCGGCCAGGAAGCGGAAAAGGGAACGAATCGCGAGCATTTCGAAGATGAAGACTACAGCAGCTTACATTAGCCGGATAATAAATTTTGCCCGATTCTGCCGACGTTCGGCACGCGACGGCGCGTGTCGGAAATGGATAGAGGGCACATTGGTTGCATGCCGCCTGTGAAACGGACGGCGGATATCACGCGCATGCCGAGCCGACGATTGGCCTGATCTCTGTAGATTGTTGAAGCAGCTAATATAAGCATCGGAAATCATTACAGGATTGTAATCCTGACATTCAGTTTCGGTTCATACGGGCCCGGTTATCTCCCTGCCTATCGATAACCAAGGAGCACCCGACCATGAAGCGTCTCATACTTTCCGCCGTCACCGCCTCGATGCTGGCCGCCTCGGCCTTCTCGGGCCAGGCCGCGCCGCTCGTTCAGCCCAGCGCGCCGCAGTTGAACTATGCCCAGGTCGACTGGCGGAAGCCGGGCCGGCATGTCGCGAAGCGTGTCGTGAAGAAAAAGGTCGTGGTAAAGCGCAGCCATTGGCGCAGCGGCCAGAAATACTCGAACTGGAAGCGCCATCAGGCGGTGCGCGACTGGAACCGCTATGGCCTGCGCCGTCCGGGTCCCGGCCAGGAATGGATCCGCGTCGGCAACGACTACCTGCTGGTCAGCATCGTCTCCGGCATCATCTTCGGCGCGATCGCCGCGCACTGATCCGGCGACGGTCCGAACACAACGGAAGGGCGGCCGGGCGGCCGCCTTCTTTTTGTCTGTGAAAAGCGGGTACGACGGCCTTTAGGAGTCGTCGCGCCCTGGCGGCTCGATTATATGGAGGGCAAAAGAGCTTTCCCGATGCGCTTTCCGCCCGCCTTCCTCGACGAGATCCGCGACCGCGTGCCGATTTCCTCGGTGATCGGCCAGCGCGTCAGCTGGGACAGGAAGAAGACCAATGCGCCGCGCGGCGACTATTGGGCCTGCTGCCCGTTCCACGGCGAGAAGAGCCCATCCTTCCACTGCGAGGACAAGAAGGGGCGCTATCATTGTTTCGGCTGCTCGGTCTCGGGCGATCATTTCAAGTTCCTGACCGAGCTCGACGGCATGAGCTTTCCCGAAGCCGTCGAAAAGATCGCCGACATGGCCGGCGTGCCGATGCCGGTGCGCGACGCCGCGGAAGGGCGGCGCGAGAAGGAACGCGCCGGCCTGACCGACGTGATGGAGATGGCGACGGTCTTCTTCCAGGAGCGGCTGCAGGGACCGGAAGGCGCTAAGGCCCGCGCCTATCTGCGCGATCGCGGCCTGACGCCGGCGACGCAGCAGTCGTTCCGGCTCGGCTACGCGCCGGACAGCCGCAATGCGCTCAAGGAATACCTCGCCGCCAAGGGCGTGCCGAAGGCCGACATCGAGGCTTGCGGACTGGTGCGGCATGGCGACGACATTCCGGTCTCCTACGACTGGTTCCGCGACCGCATCATGTTTCCCATACCGGACTCGCGCGGCAAGATCATCGCCTTCGGCGGCCGGGCGCTGGCGCCGGACGCTTTAGCCAAATACATGAACTCGCCCGAGACCGAGCTCTTCCACAAGGGCAATGTGCTCTACAATTTCGCCCGTGCCCGAAAGGCGCTGGCGAAGGGCGGCACGGTGATCGCCGTCGAAGGCTATATGGACGTGATCGCGCTGGCGCAGGCCGGCTTCGAGAATGCCGTGGCGCCGCTCGGCACGGCGCTCACCGAAAACCAGCTCGAGCTGCTGTGGCGCATGGCCGGCGAGCCGGTGCTTTGCTTCGACGGCGACCAGGCCGGGCTGAAGGCCGCCTGGCGCGCCGCCGACCTCGCGCTACCGGCGATCCAGCCCGGGCGCTCGGCGCGCTTCGCGCTGCTGCCCGAAGGCAAGGACCCGGACGATCTGGTCAAGGCGGATGGACCGGACGCCTTCCGCGCGGTGCTGGCGGAAGCAAGGCCGCTCGCCGACCTTTTGTGGATGCGCGAGACTGCAGGTGGCGTCTTCGACACGCCGGAGCGGCGCGCCGAGCTCGAAAAGACGCTGCGCGAGATCACCGGCCGCATCCGCGACGAAAGCCTGCGCTATCATTATCAACAGGAGATGCGCGAACGCGTGCTGAGCTTCTTCGGCTCGCAGCGCGGGGCACGGCAAGGTCACCAAGGGGGACGCCAGGACGGCCGGCCGGGCGAGCGCGGCAGAGGTTCGGCGCCAGGCGGGGCGTTTGGCCGGGGCGCGGCCGGCGCGCGCGCCGCCATTACCGAAAGCCTCGGCCGCTCGGCGCTGGTCAAGCGGACGGGCGAGGGCATGTCGGTGCGCGAGGCGACGATCATCGTCGCGCTGATCAACCACCCCCCGCTTATCGACGAGAATTTCGCGCATGTCGAATTCCTCGACCTTGCCAACTCGGATTTGCGGCGGCTGCATGCTGCGATCCTCGATGCGATGGCGCATGACGCGGCCGACGACCGCGACGCGGTGATCGCCACGATCGAGCGCGCCGGGTGCGGTGGCATCTGGGAGCGTGCGGTGGCGCTGATCAAGCGGGCGCGGCAGTGGCCGGCGCTCGAAACCGCGGCGCTCGACGATGCCCGCGACGCCTTCAGCCAGGCGCTGCACTTGCAGCGCAGCGCGCGCACCTTACATAGAGAGCTGAAACAGGCGCAGGCGGCGCTCGACGCAGACCCTTCGGATGAAAACTTCCGGCATCTCGTCGAGATTCAAGCGCAATTCAACGATGTGCAGGCAACGGAAGCGCTGATCGAAGGGTTCGGCGTTTCATCAGGCAGGGTTGGGCGCGTTTAGGTTCAGGTCTGCCCCGAAATGAAGTGGAAATGCTCAAGGCGCGTCGAATCGACGCCCCTAAGTCGGGTAATTGATTCGCTTTTTTCATGCGAATCGTGCCAGAGGCGCTTGACCTTCTGGCAGATTGGCGGAATCAGGACGATTCGAAACGTTAACCGTGCCCCGGCGTCGGCGGGAAATTTTGAGCGATGTGAGGTGCTGGTGACTGGACAGGCAAAAGGCCTGCCACAGATACCAGGGTTAATCTGGACTTAACGAGAGATGCGGTTACTGGCCCGGTAAGAAGCGTTCTGGTGCGAACGCATCCGGTATGACCAGTCGGGCAGCTTACGCGGCTTCGATATTCGGCCGCTTGGAGACGACAAAGAATGGCGACAAAGGAAAAGGAAGAGGTCGAGACCGAACGTGAAGGCGCCACCGATGGCCCTCTGCTCGACCTTTCCGACGATGCTGTCAAGAAGATGATCAAGGCCGCCAAGAAGCGCGGCTATGTGACCATGGACGAGCTGAACTCGGTGCTGCCTTCGGAGGAAGTGACCTCCGAGCAGATCGAGGACACGATGGCCATGCTCTCCGACATGGGCATCAACGTCGTCGAGGACGACGAGCAGGGCGAGGAGGCGGAAGGCGGCGACGCGGGTGCCGATTCCGAGGAAGACGCCAACGAGCTTGCCGAGCAGACCGGCACCGCCGTCGCCACCACGACCACCAAGAAAGAGCCGACCGACCGCACGGACGATCCGGTGCGCATGTATCTGCGCGAGATGGGCTCGGTCGAGCTTCTGTCGCGCGAGGGCGAGATCGCGATCGCCAAGCGCATCGAGGCCGGCCGCGAGACGATGATCGCGGGCCTGTGCGAAAGCCCTCTCACCTTCCAGGCGATCATCATCTGGCGCGACGAGCTCAACGAATCGAAAATCCTTCTGCGCGAGATCATCGACCTCGAAGCGACCTATGCCGGGCCCGAGGCCAAGCAGGCGCCGGTCGTCGAACGCGTCGAGGAAGCGCCCAAGCCCGAGGAAAAGCCGCGCGGCCGCGCGGCGGCGCGTGACGAAGAGGACGACATCACCAATGTCGGCGGCGACACGCGCGGGCTGGAAGAAGAGGAAGACGACGAGGACGAGGCAAGCCTGTCGCTCGCCGCGATGGAAGCGGAACTGCGCCCGCAGGTGATGGAGACGCTCGACGTCATCGCCGACACCTACAAGAAGCTTCGCAAGCTGCAGGACCAGCAGGTCGAGAACCGGCTGGCGGCTGCCGGCACGCTTTCGCCCAGCCAGGATCGCCGGCTGAAGGAGCTCAAGGAGCAGCTCATCAAGGCGGTGAAGTCGCTGTCGCTCAACACCGCGCGCATCGAGGCGCTGGTCGAGCAGCTCTACGACATCAACAAGCGCCTGGTGCAGAACGAGGGCAAGCTGCTTCGGCTCGCCGAAAGCTACGGCGTGCGCCGCGAGGAGTTCCTCAAGGAGTATCAGGGCTCGGAGCTCGATCCGAACTGGACGCGCTCGATCGCCAACCTGACCTCGCGCGGCTGGAAGGAATTCACCAAGAACGAGAAGGATACGATCAAGGAGCTGCGCGCCGAGATCCAGAGCCTCGCCACCGAGACGGCGATCTCGATCTTGGAATTCCGCAAGATCGTCAACCAGGTGCAGAAGGGCGAGCGCGAGGCCGCGATCGCCAAGAAGGAAATGGTGGAGGCGAACCTTCGCCTCGTCATCTCCATCGCCAAGAAATACACCAACCGCGGCCTGCAGTTCCTGGACCTGATCCAGGAAGGCAATATCGGCCTGATGAAGGCGGTCGACAAATTCGAGTACCGCCGCGGCTACAAGTTCTCGACCTACGCGACCTGGTGGATCCGGCAGGCGATCACCCGCTCGATCGCCGACCAGGCGCGCACCATCCGCATTCCGGTGCACATGATCGAGACGATCAACAAGATCGTGCGCACCTCGCGCCAGATGCTGCACGAGATCGGCCGCGAGCCGACGCCGGAGGAACTGGCCGAGAAGCTCGCCATGCCGCTGGAAAAAGTGCGCAAGGTGCTGAAGATCGCCAAGGAGCCGATCTCGCTCGAAACCCCTGTCGGCGACGAAGAGGATTCGCATCTCGGCGACTTCATCGAGGACAAGATGGCGATCCTGCCGATCGACGCGGCGATCCAGGCCAACCTGCGCGAGACGACGACCAGGGTGCTGGCTTCGCTCACCCCGCGCGAGGAGCGCGTGCTCAGAATGCGCTTCGGCATCGGCATGAACACCGACCATACGCTGGAAGAGGTCGGCCAGCAGTTCTCGGTCACGCGCGAGCGCATCCGCCAGATCGAGGCCAAGGCACTGCGCAAGCTCAAGCATCCGAGCCGCTCGCGCAAGCTGAGAAGCTTCCTCGACAGCTGATACGAATATCGGACAAAGCACATCGAAAGGGCGCCTTGGGCGCCCTTTTTGCGTGTGCGCCAGGCATGGCGCGGAGCGCCGTGACTGGCGCGATTTGGCCGGAGTGGTGTCCGGTCGATGACTTGGAGGTGAGAGTCCTCTACGGGCCCTGGTGATGGGAACCGTTAGCCGAACAGCAAGGGCGTCGTCGCGAGGCGGGGTCTGAAGGAAGCTGTAAGCAAAGTGCCGGCCTGACGAACAGGAAGAGCATATGAGGCGTCCGCATCCGGGCGAGGGATCACGCAAGCCCGAAGTCCGATATCACCCGGAGGATGCGGGCGTAGATGCGACAGGTATATGGCACGAAGGTCACGCGTCTTACCCTGGGAGGTCTGCCGACCTGCCCCTGGTTTCAGGTGTGCTACCGGCGTCGCGAGGCGCCGGGACGGGGCGGCAGAAGTCAGCAGAAGCCGTATTAGCCGGACCAACCGGTGAAGGGCCGAACATGGAGTGCCGGACGGAGGCCGGTCTTTCGATGGTGAAGACAGATGCAGAAGACGGGACCGAGATGTCCCGTGCCCATGCTGAGAGCAGCGGCCGGAAGCCGCGAGGGCAGGCATTGGGTGCATCAAGCACCACAGCAGGATCGTCACCCTCTCGACCGGAGGCAGACGAGCGACTGATGGAGATGATCCTCAGCCGCGAGAACATGATGGCGGCCTTGAGCCGGATGGTGGCGAACAAGGGTGCGCCGGGCATCGATAAGATGACGGTGGAACAACTGAAGCCCTACCTCACGGCGCATTGGCCGCGCATCAGGGAAGACTTGCTGGCGGATCGCTACAGACCGGCGCCGGTGCGCGGGGTGGAAATCCCCAAGCCCGGCGGCAAAGGGATGCGGCAATTGGGCATCCCGACGGTGCTGGACCGGCTCATCCAGCAGGCGATGCATCAGGTGCTGATGCCGATCTTCGATCCGGACTTCTCCGCCTCCTCCTACGGCTTCCGGCCTGGGCGGAGCGCCCACGACGCGGTCCTTGCCGCCCGGTCCCATGTGGCCAACGGCCGCCGCTTCGTGGTCGACCTCGATCTGGAGAAGTTCTTTGACCGGGTGAACCACGACGTCCTGATGGCGCGCGTGGCCCGCAAGGTCGCGGACAAGCGGGTGCTGCGGTTGATCCGACGCTACCTGCAAGCCGGGTTGATGACGGGCGGGATCACGACGGCCCGCAGCGAGGGCACGCCGCAAGGCGGACCGCTCTCGCCGCTGCTGTCGAACATCCTGCTCGACGCCCTCGACAAGGAACTGGAGCGGCGCGGCCATGCCTTCTGCCGCTACGCCGACGACTGCAACGTCTATGTACGGTCGCAGCGTGCCAGCGAGCGGATCATGGCCTCGCTCACCCGCTTCCTGTCCGAGCGGCTGAAGCTTATGGTCAACGGGGCCAAGAGCGCCGTGGACCGACCGTGGAAGCGCACCTTCCTCGGCTTCACCATGACCGCCCACAAGGCACCGCGCCTGTTGATCGCAGGGGCGAGCGTGGCGCGGCTGCGGGACAAGCTGAGGGGAGCCTTCCGGGCAGGGCGCGGTCGCGCCCTTGCCGCCACCGTCAAGGACCTCGCTCCGATCCTGCGCGGCTGGATCGCCTACTTCCGGCTGACGGAAGGGAAAGGGGTCCTCGAGGAACTGGACGGCTGGCTGCGGCGCAGGTTGCGCGGCATCCTGTGGCGGCAATGGAAACGACCGGCTACCCGTGCCGCGCGGCTGATGCAGCGCGGCCTGACGGAGCAACGCGCGCGTGACTCGGCCGCTAACGGCCGCGGTCCCTGGTGGAACGCCGGAGCCAGTCACATGAACGATGTCTTCCGCAAGGCCTTCTTCGACCGGCTCGGGCTGATCTCGCTCCAGCAGGAGCTCCGACGCCTAAATCACGCTTCATGAACCGCCGTGTACGGAACCGTACGCACGGTGGTGTGGGAGGAGGGACGCCCAAAGCTCCCTCCTACCCGATTCCAGCCACTGCATTGGCGCCTTGCCGGGGCTGCCCGACAGGAGGATAATTTTGAGGTCGGATGCATTTGTGGGCGACAAGCCGGATGCCCGCCCCGGCGCCCGGCCGCAACGGCCAGGCGCCCGCTCCGTGGCGCCGGAGGGAGGTGTGCCATGACAACCTACATCGTGCTTATCAACTGGACCGAGTTGGGTGCCAGGAATGTGCGGGAGTCGCCGAAACGGCTCGACGCCGCCAAGAAGCTGCTTGGGGAGATGGGCGGATCGTTCAAGGCGTTCTATCTGACCATGGGCGAATGCGACATGGTCGCCATTGTCGAAGCGCCGGACGATGCGGTGCTTGCCCGTTTCGCGTTGATGCTGTCGTCGGGCGGCAATGTCAGGACGCGGACGATGAAGGCGTTCCCGGAATTCGCCTATCGCGAGATCATCAGTTCACTGGGATAGGAAACCATCAGAGCGCGGGCGCGGTGTTGCGGAGCGCGGCGGCGTATCCGATAGTCTGCCATGTCCGTGCCCCTGCTGACGGTCTGGTACAATACGCGCTGCCCGGTCTGCGACGCTGGCATCAACCACCAAAAGCGGCGGCTGATCGAGGCGGTCAAGGCAGGCCGGATCGAATTCCTCGACATCAATTTCGAGCCGGCGGCGCTGGCCGCATTCGGCGCCTCGCTGGAGGACATCCGCCGCCGGCTGCATGCGACCGATGCCGAGGGCAGGCTGCTGGTCGGCGCGGATGTGGCGATCGCTGTCTGGCGCATGACTCCGGGCGAAAGCTGGCTGGCAGCGCTCTTCGGCAACCCGGTGGCGCTGCCGCTGACGCGCTTTGCCTATGACCGCTTCGCCGATCTGCTCTACGCCTGGAACCGCCGCAAGGGCCGCTGGTAGCCCGTTTCCCCGACGCGTCGCTTCGCATTTCGACCGCCCGGTAACGTCCCTTGCTTCGGTCGCGATACATCGTAAGATATATCTTGACTCTCTCTGAGGATCGCGATCTAACTAAGATATATCGTACGACATAACTCAAGGAGCAATCCATGCACAGACACAACCATTTCGGTGAGCGCGTATTCATGCATATGGCCGGCCGTTTCGGCGGCCGCGGCGGCTTCGGGCCGTTCGGGCACGGCATGCGCGGCGGCGGTCGCGGCGGCCCGGGCGACATGTTCCGCGCCGGCCGCATGCTGGCCGACGGCGATCTCAAGCTGATCACGCTGTCGCTGCTGGCCGAGGCGCCGCGGCACGGCTACGACATCATCAAGGCGCTGGAGGAGCGCACCAGCGGCATCTACAGTCCGAGCCCGGGCGTGGTCTATCCGACGCTGACTTTCCTCGAAGAGGCTGGCTATGCCGTCTCGTCCAGCGAAGGCAACAAGAAGGTGTTTTCGATCACCGAGGCGGGCAGGGCGCATCTCGAGGAAAACCGCGAGATGATCGATCATGTGCTCGACCATCTCGAGCGTTTCGGCCGCAAGATGGCCAAGGCCCGCGACTGGTTCGGCTGGAGCGACGACGGCGAGGATGGCGGCCGGCGCGGTCGCCACGAGAAGCGCGACGAAAAGCGCGACCGGTTCCGCGCGCTGCGCCACCGGCTGCGCGCCGCGCTCGGCGACATCGTCGATGCGCCGGAAGACAAGCAGGCCGAGGCGATCAGCATCCTGGAAGACGCCGCCGCGGCGCTCGAGGCCTTGTCGCACCGCTGAGGACAACGGCCGGCTGCGAGGCGCCTATTGCCCGTTCAGCCAAGGGCAGCTACTGAAAATCGTCCTGCAACACGCTATGTGATGCAGGACGATTGCCGTTGGAGGATACCGAAATGTCTTTTCTGAAACGTCTTTTCGGCGGCGGTGGCGGCGAGGCAAAAGAGTCTGGAGCCGCGAAGCCGGCAAAGCAGGTCGAGCACAAGGGATTCCTGATCAGCGCCACGCCCTACAAGGCCGACGGCCAGTACCAGACCTGCGGCGTCGTCTCGAAGGAAGTGGACGGCGTGATGAAGGAGCACCGTTTCATCCGCGCCGACCGTTTCGCCGGTCTGGACGATGCCATCGACATCTCGATCAAGAAAGGCATCCAGCTCGTCGACGAGCAAGGCGAGCGGATGTTCGGGTAGCCGGCGCGGTCCTTTTTGCTCCGATCAGAACGCGACCTTGTCGCCGCCCTTGAGCTGGAGGATCTGCCGCGCCTCGTCGGGCGTGGCGATCGAGGCGCCGAGGCCTTCGATGATCTGGCGCACCTTGGTCACCTGTTCGGCGCTCGAGCGGGCGAGCTTGCCCTTGCCGATCCATAGCGAGTCCTCCAGGCCGACGCGCACATTGCCGCCCAGCGCGATCGCCTGGGTGGCGATCGGAAGCTGATGGCGGCCGGCGCCCAGGACGGACCAGTGGTAGTCGTTGCCGAACAGGCGGTCTGCCGTGCGCTTCATATGGGCGACGTCTTCCGGATGCGTGCCGATACCGCCGAGGATGCCGAACACGCTCTGGACGAAGAACGGCGCCTTCACCAGGCCGCGGTCGACGAAATGCGCCAGCGTGTAGAGATGGCCAATGTCGTAGCACTCGATCTCGAAGCGCGTGCCGTTGTCTGCGCAGGTGCGCAATATGTGCTCGATGTCGCCGAAGGTGTTGCGGAAAATCCGGTCGCGCGAGCTTTCGAGATAGGGCCGCTCCCAGTCGTGCTCGAAGGTCTTGAACCGCTCCAGCATCGGAAACAGCGCGAAGTTCATCGACCCCATGTTGAGCGACGCGACCTCGGGCGCGAAAACCTTCGCCGGCTTGACCCGCTCTTCCACACTCATGGTCGCAGCACCGCCGGTGGTGATGTTGATGACGCAGTTGGAGCGCTGCTTGATGACCTGCAGGAAAGGCGCGAACGCCTCCGTCGATTGGTCGGGGCGCCCGTCGATAGGATTGCGGGCATGAAGGTGGACGATCGCCGCGCCGGCCTCGGCCGCCTCGATGGCCGCGGTCGCGATCTCTTCCGCCGTCACCGGCAGATGCGGCGACATTGACGGGGTATGGATCGAGCCTGTGACCGCACAGGTGATGATGATCTTGTTCTGGTTCGCCACTTTATGGTGCCTCGATCTTTCGCTATTTGACCGCGCCTTATTTGTCCGCCCCCTTGGGTGATGCCGGAAATGAACTGCTTCGACAGCACGACATAAAGCAGCGTAATCGGCAGCGCCGCCAGTGTCAGCCCGGTGAACAGCACCCCCAGTCGGTGGTGAATTCGCCGACGAACACAGTCAGCCCCTGCGGCAGTGTCTTCAAATTGTCGGAGATGATCAGAACCAGGGGAAAGAAAAAGTCGTTCCAGATCGGCACCGCATTCTGGATCGCTGCGATTATCCGGCGGCGGTCTTGCCGCCTTGGTTGTGCTCCACCGCCTGACGGGCATGCAAAAAAGGCAGGCGCCAACCGGTGCCTGCCTTTTCAGTTTCCAGAGCAGAAGTTATGCCGCGATCGCGACTTGATCGGCATTCGCTGCCGCGGCAGCGATGGCGTCGACCTTGGCGGTGGCCTTGGCAAGGGCGGCAGTGACCGCGTCGGCGCCCATGCCGACGCCTTCGACGCGGATGACCTCGACATCGGTCATGCCCAGGAAGCCAAGCACGCTGCGCAGATAGGGAATGGCGTGATCCATCTGCACCGCGGCGCCGTCCGAGTAGATGCCGCCGGAAGCGAGCACGATATAGACCTTCTTGCCGGTGACGAGGCCCTTCGGGCCGTTCTCGCCGTAGGCAAAAGTCCTGCCGGAGCGGGCCACGTGGTCGATCCACGACTTCAACGTCGAGGAGATGTTGAAGTTGATGAAGCCGGTGGCGAGGATGATTGTGTCGGCCGCGAACACTTCGTCGAGCACCGCATCGGAGACGCCAACCACCTCGGCCTGGCGCTGGGTGCGCGCCTCGGCGGGCGTGTAGATGCCGGTCGCATAATCGGGGTCGATATGCGGCAGCGGCTTGGCGACGAGATCGTGCACGACAAGCTTGGCCGACGGGTCGGCGGCAAGCAGCTTCTGAGCGAGATCGGTGGCGACGCGCGTCGAGTGCGAAGCAGCGCCGCGCGGGCTGGAGGTAACAAGCAGAATAGACATGGCGGTGTCCCTTGGGGTTGGATTGAACTTCCCTCGCCAATATGGGATTGCCGCCCTATCTGAAAAACTGGTATAATTTGTATGGTGTCCATCTAGAATATGGATTGATCATGCAGCCAAATCCCACGCTCGACCAATTGCAGATCCTGGTGGCGGTGGCCGACACCGGCAGCTTCTCGGCCGCGGGGCGCAAGCTCAACCGGGCGCAGTCGGTGGTGAGCTACGGCATCGCCAATCTCGAAGCGCAGCTCGGCCTGAAACTGTTCGAGCGCGAAGGCGTGCGCGAGCCGCAGCTGACCGATGTCGGCAAGGCCATGCTGGAGGACGCAAGATGCATGATCGGCGTCCTGCAGCGCATCCGCTCGCGCGCCGACGGCTACCGGCAGGGACTGGAGGCCGAAATGACCGTATCGGTCGACGTGGCGCTGCCCTCGCCGGCGCTCGTGCGGGTACTCAAGGCCTTCGAGTCACAGTTCCCGGCGGTGATGCTGCGGCTTTATATCGGCTCGCTCGGCCTGATCGTCGATCAGGTCGTCAATGGCCAGTCGGATCTCGGCTTTGGCGGGCTGATAGGCGATGCCGACGTCAATCTGCTGCGCATCGGCTTCACCTCGATGGTGCCGGCGGCGGCGCCCGACCACCCGCTGGCGAAACTGCCGAAGCCGGTGGCCGTCGAGGATCTGCGCGAGCACATCCAGCTCGTCGTCTCCGACCAGTCGGAGCGGACGCGCGGCCGCGACTATGGCGTTTTTGCCTATCGAACCTGGCGATTGACGGATGTGCGCACCAAGCATGCCTTGATGCGCGACGGCCTTGGCTGGGGCGGCCTGCCGCGCTGGCTGATCGCCGACGACCTTGCAAGCGGCCGGCTTGTCGAGCTCGATCTCGAACCCTATCGCGAGGTGCGCTCGCCGCTCTATGCCATGCACCGCACCGACCGCAGCCCCAAGCCCGCCGCATCCTGGCTGATCGATGAATTCAAGCGGCAGCTCGGCTGCTTCAACGAGATGGAGCCGGGCGTCTGGACGGAGGAGGGGCCGGAGACAAGCCGTCCATGAGCGCCAGCAGAACGGCGCGATAATCCTCGTCCGATGCGCCGGCCTCGATGGCTAAAGCTGCCCGGTCGAAGGCGGCGGCCAGCAAGGCGGTCAGCGCCTCGACCGGCAGTTTGATCATCGAGCGCGCGCGCATGGCCGCGACCAGACCCTCGCGCAGCGAGCGGGAGCCGTGGCGGTTGTCGATCTCGTCCATGGCGGCGCGGCCGAGCACGGCCGGTCCATCGAGCAGCAAGAGCCGCGTGCGGCCGGGCGCGCGCATCGCCGCGAGATAGGCGTCGGAGCCGGCGATCAAGGCATCGCGGGCGGATGACGAGGGCGCTGAGGCATGATCGATCTCGGCCGCGACCGTCGCCGCCTCCTGCTCGACGACGGCGGCGAACAGCGCCTGCTTGTCGGCAAAATGATGATAGAGCGCCCCGCGCGTCACGCCGGCGGTCGCGACGATCTCCGGCGTGCCGGTCTCCGCATAGGATTTCTCCGTGAACAATCTTCGAGCCGCGCGGATCAGATCGGCGCGCGTCGCCTCGGTGCGATCGCGGTTGGAGCGGCGCGGGGAGTCCTGTTGCATACATGCAGCCTGTATGTTATTCAGCTTGCATACAGACTGTATGTTATTGAGCGGGAGAAGGAAAGGTGAAGACGACGAGCTATTATCCGGTGCTGATGACGGACGATGTCGCCGGCACGGCGGATTTCTACGTCAAGCATTTTCGCTTCGAGCCGCTGTTTGCGAGCGACTGGTATGTGCATCTGCGCTCCAGCGAGGACAGGCGGGTCAATCTAGGCATCGTCCAAGGCGACCACGAGACGATCCCGGAGGAGGGGCGGGGACGCACGTGCGGCCTGCTGATCAATTTCGAGGTCCGCAATCCTGACGCGGTTTATGAACGTATCGTGGCCGCCGGTCTGCCGGTCCTGCGCACGCTGCGCGACGAGCCCTTCGGCCAGCGTCACTTCATCACCAAGGATCCGAACGGCGTGCTGATCGACGTCATCAAGCCGATCCCGCCGAGCCAGGAGTTCCTGGCGCAATATGCAGAAGGCGCGGCGGGAGCCTGAGCTTCGCGCTGGCAGCAGATGTCGGCATTGGCTCCAGTCGTCTGGCCCGAGCCCTCCGCAGCGATCTATGCTGGAGAGAGTGTTGAACCGGATTCTGCCGCATGCGCGACATTCGCCTTATTCGTGCGCCTTCCAATCTCGGTTTGCGACCCTTGCGGCCGCGCCATGTGCCCGGCACCTGGCGCGGACCAGAGGCTCTGACCAAGGCCGGCCTGGTCGAAGCCTTGGCGCCAGTCGCCGTCGTCGATCTCGAGCGGCCGGTCTATAGCGCCGAACCGGAGCCCGGCACCCGGCTGCGCAACGGGCATGCGATCCGCCGCTTCAATCTCGAACTGGCGGATGTTGTCGCCAAGGCGATCGGGCGAGGCGAATGGCCGCTGGTCATCGGCGGCGATTGCTCGGTGCTGCTCGGCGCATTGGCGGCTGCGAGGCGATTGGGTCCCGTCGCGCTGGTGCATGTCGACGGCCACAGCGACTTCCGCCATCCCGGCAACTACGATGCCAATGCCGCGCTCGGTTCCGCCGCCGGCATGGATCTGGCCCTGGCCACCGGGCGTGGCGAGGCGCTGCTCACCGAATGGCCGGGCGTTGCCGGTGCGCTCGTCGCGGAGGCGGCGGTGGTGCAGATCGGCGAGCGCAACAGCCGCGATCCCGACTTTGCCTGGGCCGACATCAACGCGACCGAGATCACGCGCATCGATGTCTTCGCGGCCCGGGAAATGGGCGCGGTAGGAGTGTTGGAGGAGACAAGGGCGGCCTTGGCGCGTGCCAATCGTCCCTACTGGCTGCATCTCGATGTCGATCGACCAGACGGTGATGCCGGCCGTGGATTCGCCCGGCAGTCCCGGCATCGATCCCGACGATCTCGTCGCCATCCTGTCGCCATTGGCGGCGGACCGGCGCTGCATCGGCATGGACATGACGATCTTCGACCCGGACCTCGACCCGACCGGCGAACTGGCAAGGGTGCTGGTATCGCTGCTCGGCCGGATCGTCAGGCCAGGATAAGCTCAGCTCCTGGCCACCGGCGTCACCACCACCTGGCTGACGCCTGTGCGGCGCACGACGGTGCAGAGCGTCTCGCGGCCGATGCGTTCAGCATCCAGCATGCGCACGAGATCGTCGACGCCGGTGACGGGCCGGCCATCGATGGCGGCGATGATGTCGCCTTCCTTCAGGCCGGCCTTCGCGGCGGGACCGTTCCTCTCGACGCTGCGCAGGCGCACTGCCGTGTTCGTGGTTACCTGCGACAAGAGTGCCGCACGGCGCGGCAGGTTGGTCGTATCGGCAGAGACGCCGATGAAGGCGCGGCGCACACGGCCGAAGCGGATGATCTCGGAAATGACGAAGTTGGCGGTGTTGGAAGCGACTGCGAAGGCGATGCCTTGCGCGCCGTGGATCATGGCCGTGTTGACGCCGATCACCTCGCCGGCCGACGACACCAGCGGCCCGCCGGAATTGCCGGGGTTGAGCGCTGCATCCGTCTGGATGACGTCGTCGATCAGCCGGCCGGTCGAGGCGCGCATCGAACGACCGAGCGCGGAGACGACGCCGGCGGTGACCGTCCATTCGAAACCCAGCGGATTGCCGATGGCGATCGCGATCTGGCCGCGCCTGAGGCGCTTGGAATCGCCGAGTGGCGCGACATCGGCAAAGCTGCCGTCGGCGCGCACCAGCGCGATGTCGGTATCGGGATCGCGGCCAAGCACGCGGCCCTCGCGCGCCGCGCCGTCGGGCATCGTGACACGTACGGCGCGCGCGTCACCGACGACGTGGAAGTTGGTGACGACCAGCCCGTCCTGGGCGATGACGAAGCCGGAGCCATGACCGCCGGAGCCAACGCGCTCGATGCGGCACACGGCCGGTCCGATGCGATCGACGGCATCGGCGACCGTCGCAGAGTAGGCGTCGAGCATGGCGTCATCGGATTGGAGTTTTTCGGCGGCGAAGGCCATGGGTGGGGCTCCGTGTCATTCAGCATAGCGATGCATTTTCTTCTAGGCGTGCCGTTGTCCCAAAACCGCGCGGCACTTTCGGGCGACACGCACTATATGTGCGGAGCGGCTGCAATTGCCGCGACCTGACCACATGGCCAGTCCGGCCGCCGACTAGCCGTCAGGCGAGTACCCGCGGCGGCGTCATGGCGCGATATCTGGGTCACGGAACCCAGGAGACGATCGATATGAGCGACTTCAACCTCAGTGCCTTTTCCGACGCCATTGCCGACGTCGCGGCGACCGCCGCGCCGGCTTTGGCGAGCTTTGCCACGCATCACCACCGCACGGCGAGCGCCTTCCATTGGCGCGACGGCTTCTTTGTCGCCGCCGAGGAAGCGGTCGAGGCCGGCGAGGAGATCGAGCTGACGCTGGCCTCGGGCGAAACCGTGAAGGCCGAACTTGTCGGCCGCGATCCTTCGACGGGCGTTGCCCTGCTGAAGCCAGCGTCCGCCGCTGCCGGTTTGCCGCAACTGGCTCTGGCCGCCGCCGTGCGCCCTGGCCATGTTGCGATTGCCGTCGGCAGCAGCGAAGGGGCTGCACTGGCGGTGTTCGGCAGCGTTGGCGAGGTCGGGCCTGCCTGGCGCTCGATGCGCGGCGGCACGATCGACCGGCGCATCAACCTCGCCATCAACACCGGCGGCCGCTTCGAGGGCGGTCCGGTGCTCGATGCCAAGGGTGGCCTGATCGGCATGCTGCTGTTCGGGCCGCGCCGGCGGGCACTCGTCATGCCTTACGAGACGATCGAGCGCGCGGTGGCGACGCTGCGCGAGAAAGGCCATGTCGCGCGCGGCTATCTCGGCGCCGGGCTGCATCCGATCCGCAACGGCGACACACATGGCGCCATGGTGATGAGCCTCGACGACAGCGGCCCGGCAAAGGCCGCCGGCCTGCATGTCGGCGACATCATCGTCGCCTGGAACGGCGAAGCCGTGCACGGGCCGCGCGAGCTGATCCGCAAGCTCGGGCCAGACAGCGCCGGCACGGCCGTGACGCTCGGGGTCTTGAGCGGCGGCGCGCAGCGCGACGTCTCGATCACCATCGGCGAGAAGCCGCTGAGCTGAGAGGGTCCATGGCAACCAGCGCAGCGCAGACGATCGCGAGACCGGAGCCGGCGACCCACAGGCTGACGGTGCTGATTGCGCTCGGCGACGCTGAGCGCGCCGAGCAACTGGCAGACGCGCTTGCGGCGAGCGACGATCTGCTGCCGGTGCTTGCCGGAAGCAGCATGGGTCAAACGGCGGATGTCGCCTTGGTCGACGAGGCTGCCTTGGAAAGCCGGGCCGTGAGTTCCGCAACGCCATGCGTGCTGCTCTCGCGGCGCGCCGGCTACGAACGGTCGGCCGGCAATGTGTTTGCGACGCTGCCTGCCTCCGCCGACAGCCTGCTGATTGCCGCCGCTTTGCGGTTGGCGGCGTCCGGCTATCGCATCAGCAGGGCAGGGCCGTCAGAGGCACATGGCGATTTCCACGGCGAACTTTCCGAGGACGAGGCGCCCGACGACAACCAGGTCCGCGCGGCGTTGTCGCCGCGCGAGGCGGAAGTGCTGGCGCTGCTGGCGGAAGGCGCGCCCAACAAGGTGATCGCCCGGCGGCTCAACATTTCCGTCCATACGGCGAAATTCCACGTCGCCGCGATCCTGATCAAGCTCGGCGCCGCCAACCGCACCGACGCCATCGCCACAGCGATGCGACAGGGACTGGTGCTGGTCTAGGGTCTCTTGATATTCAGGTGATGCCGGCCTGCGAATGGCGGCTTCCTGCGTTTCCGGTGCTCACGTACTTCAAGTACGCTCCGCTCCGGTTCTCGGAAGCCACCATTCTCGATTCGGCCTGACCTGAATCTCAAGAGACCCTGATCCGGCTTCGCCATGGTTTCCTACACTACGCAACGTAACCGCTTCGCGCGCTTTGGGCTCTTGCGTCGTGCTCTTCTGCCGCGCAAAGGTTCGCGCATGTAGTGCTGGAAGAGAGGCGAGAATGTCGCTCAGAGGAAAGACGTTGTTCATCTCGGGCGGATCGCGCGGTATCGGACTCGCGATCGCGCTGCGCGCGGCGCGCGACGGCGCCAATGTGACGATCGCGGCCAAGACGGCCGAGCCGCATCCGAAGCTGCCCGGCACGATCTATACCGCGGCCGAGGAGATCGAGCAGGCCGGCGGCAAGGCGCTGCCGGTGCTCTGCGACATCCGCGACGAGGCTCAGGTCGCCGATGCGGTGGCCAAGACCGTGGAACGGTTCGGCGGCATCGACATCTGCGTCAACAATGCCAGCGCCATCCAGCTCACCGGCACGCTGGAGACCGACATGAAGCGCTACGACCTGATGCACCAGATCAACACCCGCGGCACGTTCCTGGTGTCCAAAATGTGCGTTCCGCACCTGAAGTTGGCCAAGAATCCTCACATCCTGAATCTGGCGCCACCGCTCGACATGAAGGCCAAGTGGTTCAAGAACCATGTCGCCTACACCATGGCCAAGTTCGGTATGTCGATGTGCACGCTTGGCATGAGCGCCGAATTCGCTGGAGCCGGCATCGCCGTCAATTCGC
This sequence comes from Mesorhizobium silamurunense, assembly GCF_014843905.1. Taxonomy (NCBI): domain Bacteria; kingdom Pseudomonadati; phylum Pseudomonadota; class Alphaproteobacteria; order Hyphomicrobiales; family Phyllobacteriaceae; genus Mesorhizobium; species Mesorhizobium silamurunense. Next base: position 55,093 of record NZ_LPVS01000105.1, read on the forward strand.
TGTGGCCGATCTCGACCATCGACACGGCAGCGGTGCGCAATCTTCTGGGCGGCGCAACGGTCGCGGCGATGAGCCGCTCGCCCGACATCATGGCCGACGCCGCGCACGTGATCTTCCTGCGCCCGTCGCGCGAAGCGACCGGCAATTTCTACATCGACGAGGAGGTGCTGCGCGCTGAAGGCGTCACGGACTTTTCGATCTATGCGCCCGGCGCCAAGGGGCCGCTGGCAGGCGACTTCTTCGTGCCGGACGAAGTGTTCGCCAATTCAGAAACGAAGGTAACGCGAACGTTCTAAAGGTGTCTGGAATGGTCCATTTGTTGATGCAAAATACGCACAACATCAATGGATTGCTCATTCATCCGCAGATACACCACGTGAGAGCCGACAGCAAATTTCAGCAGGCCTGGTCGGACGTCCGAGGCGTTTCGCGCTATCGCCGGAAACTGCTCGATCAGGGTAAGCACAGAGTGGATCGAGCGGACGTAAGCCTCGGCCCGCCCTGCTCCCCATTGGCTCAGTGAATAATTCCAGATGCCGTCAAAGTCTGCTTTCGCCTTTGGGGAAAATCGGACTTCTCGTGTCATCCACGTTTCTTCGACTTAAGGAAAGCCTCGATGTCGAATGGTTCGGGAATGCCAGACATATCCCCCTCGTCGATAGCGGCACGGAGCTGCTCAAGCTTCAGTTCCTGCTCCTCGAGGAGGCGAAGGCCTGCACGGACGGCTTCACTTGCAGAGCCGAAGCGACCCTTCTCCATCTGCCGCCGGATGAAAGCATCATACTGATCGCCAAGGGTAACGGAGGTGTTCTTAGGCATGTCGCATCTCCAATACCAATAGATGGTATCAGGGCATGGTCAAGCTGACAAGGCCAGGCGATTATTCCTCAGCTTTCTTGCCCTTTGCCAGCGCCATTACCCGGTCGATATAGGCAAGCATCAATGCCGAAAGCACGAAGGCCAGATGCATGACGGTCAGCCACATCAGCTGATCCGTCGTGTAGGAAGCATGGTTGAGGAACACTTGCAAAAGGTGGATAGAGGAGATCGCGACGATGGTCGAGGCGACCTTGACCTTCAGCGATCCGACGTCGATCGTGCCGAGCCAATGGACCTCGCCGTCCTGCTCGTCGAAGCGGCTGACGAAATTCTCGTAGCCCGAGATGATCACCATCACGACCAGCGAAGCCACAAGGGCCGCGTCGATCAGGCCGAGCATCTTGAGGATCGTGTCGGTGTCGCCGAGCGTGAAGGCGCTCATGACGAACTCGTAGAGCTTCTTGCCGAAGGAGAGCGCGTAAGTCGCGAGCGCCAGGCCGAGCCCCAGATAGAAGGCGACCAGCAGCCAACGCGAGGCGAGGATGACGGATTCGATGGCAAGTTCGAGACGCTTCATGAGATGTTCCGGGGCGGTTTCGCTCTGATTACTTGTCTTACGCAATTCCGGACGGAAAACCGCTGCGCACTTTCCTGGAATTGCTCTCTGGGGTTCGGCCGTATTTCGGGCATGTAGACTCTGTTTTCAAGACAAAAAGCCCCGCCGGAGAGGGGCGCCGGCGGGGCTCATGTGTCCCGCTGGAGTCGGGACAGGGCAGGGAACGCCCTGACTGGAATCTGGGTGCCGCAATGCGGCGATTCAATGAGCGCGGCGGGACAAATGGGACAATTCTTCTTGAATTTTCAAAGGCAGGCCCGTCCGGATCCGGACGGGCCTCGTCTTCTTGCTCTGATTCCGAAAACCGGGTCAGGATTTTGAAATCATTGCTCGTTGTTGCTCGCCACCGGCGCCACCAGCGAGGTGATACGGCGGATGGCGACACGGCGGTTCTCGCGGTTCGGGCCAGACGTATTCACCTTGAGATATTCCTCGCCATAGCCCTGGGTCGTCAGGTTCTCGGCCGGGATGCCGAAAGCGTTGGTGAGCGCTTCGGCGACCGCCTCGGCGCGCCGATCCGACAGTGCGAGGTTGGCCTCAGGCGTACCGACGGCGTCGGTATGACCCTCGATCAGGAAGGTTTCCGCCGGGTTCTTCTTCAGAAGCTTTTCCATGGCGGTGGCCACCCCTTCGAGCTTCTGTACTTCGGTGTCGGAGAGCGTGGCCGAGCCGAAATCGAAGTTCAGCGTGTCGAGATCGATGCGGCGGGCTATGTCGCGCACGCGGGCCGAGCGCTTGACCTCATCGATCGAGTAGAGGCGCTGCACTCTCTCCACCGGCGGCTGCTCGAGGAAGGTGTAGTACTCGTCCGGGTCCTCGACTTCCTCCGAATCCAGGATGTAGTCCCGACGCGGGATGTCGAGACGCATCGGCGGCAGGTCGTCGCCGGGATCGCGCCACTCGTCGACATCGTTGTAGTAGCGCTCGTCGACATAGCTCAGCACATATTCGTGGCCATCCGGCATGATGCGCGATCGCCTGATGACGTCGCCATTGCGGTTGCGGATGGTGACGATCTGGATGCCGTTGTCGCGCTCGACGATTTCGCGGGTGCGGTCGCCCGAAAGATCCTCGTAGTAGACATCCCTGGCGCCGCGTGTGATGCGAGGAGCCTCGTTGCTTTCCACGAACGTCTGGTTGTTGAACTGGAGGATCACGCGGTCGCCGAGTTGCTTCACCACGTCCGCGCCCTGCGGCCGGCGGCGCTCGCGGACAACCTGCTCGGGCGTAAGCTCGATCCGCTTGCCTTTTTCCTCGGTGGCAGGAACGATCCTTTCAGGCTGGATCGCCTGCTGCGCCGTCTTGTCGTCGGTGGGCGGCGGGCCCTGATTGACGGGAGCCTGCTTCTCTGCCTGCTGGCCACCTTGCTGCACGGCTTGGTTGCCGCCTTGCTCGACCTGACCATTCTCGTTCTGGCCGGCCGGCTGGCGACCCTTGTGCCTGCGCAAGACATCCTTCTGGCTGTCGAGGATGGGTGCCTCGTTCGGGTTGGCAGGCGCTTCGCGCTGCGCGGCATTGCCGCCAGTAGCGGGCTGATTGTTATTGGCCGGCTGTTCGCCCGTGGCAGGCTGCTGCTGCCCCGTTTCGGGCTGCTCCGTCAGCGGTTTCTTAGCCTGCCTCTTGTTCTGGTTCGAAGGCTGTTCCTCTTGAGTCGGCGCCTGCTCGGTCTCGGCAGGTGCCTGCTCGGTTCCGGGAACCGGCAACGGCTTGAGCTTGCGAGAGCCCTGACCAGCGGGCGCCTGTTCGGCAGGGGTTTGGCCTTGCTCGGCAGGTTGCTGAGCCTGCTTCCGTTTCTTCCCGGGCTGGTTGTCATTTGCCGGCTGTTCTGACGGCTGTTCCGCAGGCGCGGTTTCCTGCTGCTGATTGAGCTTCTTCTTGCGCAGCTGTTGCTGTTGGTCCGGAGCGACCTGTTCGGCCGGAGCCGTCTCGCTCTGCTGCTGCTGATTGAGCTTCTTCTTGCGCAGTTGCTGCTGGTCGGGGGCGACCTGCTCGGCCGGAGCCGATTCGGTCTGCTGCTGCTGATTGAGCTTCTTCTTGCGCAGTTGCTGCTGCTGGTCGGGGGCGACCTGCTCGGCCGGCGCCGATTCGGTCTGCTGCTGCTGATTGAGCTTCCTCTTGCGCAGTTGCTGCTGCTGGTCCGGGGCGACCTGCTCGGCCGGCTGCTCAGCCGGCGCCGATTCGGTCTGGTTGCGCTTCTTCTTGCGCGGCTGCTGCTCGTCGGTTGCGGGCTGCCCACCCTGATCGGCGGGAGCTGCCTCGATCTGCTGCTGCTGGTCGCGTTTCTTGCGCGGCTTGAGCTGTTGCTCGGCCGGTGCTTCCTGCGCCTGGCCGGTGTCCATCTGCTGCTGGTCCTGCCGCTTCCGGCGCGGCTTCTGCTCGGGCTCGGCGGACTGTTCGGCCGGGGCCGATTCCGTCTGCTGTTGCTGTTCGCGCTTCTTTTTCTTCGGCTGCTCAGCTTCCCCTTGCTGGCCGCCTTGCGCACATTCCTCTGCCGATTGGCCTTCGGCGCAGTCCGACTGCGCCAGGATAAGCGGCACTCCCCGCGAGGTGCCGAAATCGGCCTGCAGCGGATACGCGCCCAACGGCGCGGATGCCATAAGCAGGCCGATTGCCGTACCCGCCAGAATCCGTGGTTGGCGTTTCATATCGATTTTCTCCTACTGGGGTCCCATCCCTGCCCAAACTTTCATCAACCGCAATTGGTTCCGTCGGGCATTGGTGCCAGCCAAGGATGCTCGGCCGGCCTTTTGAAGGCAATTTCGTGTTTTTCTAATGTTGATACTGGGTCGCTATGACAGTAGCGCTTGACCGGAAGGCCCCGGAGCGCCAAATCCAGCCCCATGACCGCACCGTTCTGGAAAACCAAGACGCTCGAGGCGATGACCCCGGCCGAGTGGGAATCACTCTGTGACGGCTGCGGCAAATGCTGCCTGTCCAAGCTCGAGGACGAGGATACCGGCGAAATCTACTGGACGAGCGTCGGCTGCCGGCTGTTCGATGCCGAAAAATGCCTCTGCTCGGACTATGCCAACCGGCTGTCGCGCGTGCCCGATTGCGTCGGTCTGACGCCGCAGAACGTGCGCACCATCACCTGGCTGCCCAAGACCTGCGCCTATCGGCTGGTGGCCGAGGGACACGATCTCTATTGGTGGCACAGGCTGGTTTCGGGAAGTGCCGAGACCGTGCATGAGGCCGGAATTTCGATCCGCGGCCGGGTGAAGGCCAAGGAAACCGACCTGGCCGAGCCAGACGACTATTTTGACTATATACTTGACGACGAACCTTGATGGGCTCGCGCCTGACGACGAACCCCGAGGGGTTCGCGTCTAAGACGAATCCTGAGGGGAACCGGGCGCGGCCGTGGCGCGTTTCCGGCTCCGGATTTTGAATGAGCGGAGGTGGCGGACGCGCCAGGATTTTTGCCCTTCCTTCCATGAACCGGACATGAACGGCCGGTTCGCACAAAGTTCAGACACGAAAAGGCATTTTGTGATCATTGGTTCGCCAATCATCAGTTCAGGGCGAGAGGCCCACAACAAGGAGAGAGACGATGTTCAATCAGATCAAGGCGGCGGCCCTTTCGGCCCTTGTCGGGCTTGGCACGCTGGGTGCCGTCCCGGCGCATGCGGACAGCCTCTATCTCGGCTTCGGCAACAACCACGATCCGCGTTTCGGCGTCTATACCGGCGATGATGACGATGGATATTACCGCCGCGATCGCGACTGGCGCCGCCGCGGCTGCTCGCCGGACCGCGCGCTCGACAAGGCCGAACGCATGGGCCTGCATCGCGTCCGCATCGTCGACATCAGCCGGCGAACGGTGAAGGTGGCCGGCCGCCAGTATGGCGACCGCGTGGTGGTGGTCTTCGCCAACGAGCGCGGCTGCCCGATCATCTATCGCTGAGGGCGAAATCGCCAGGACCGTCGATCCCTCGCGAGGATCGACTACAAGCAAGGTCTTCTGCGACGACGACGGAAGGACGATCCTCTCCGAGGATCGCCTATAAGTGGGCCCCTTCAGCTGGCCTGAAGCGCGCGGCTCGAAAAAAACCCCGGAGGATCGGTCCTCCGGGGTTTTTGTTTGTGCCCGATGACGAAAGCGGGCGGGTTGGCTATTTCAGCTCGAACATGACGGTCACCTGGACAGAGTAGGAATTCTCGCCGGCCTGCACCGGCACGGCGGCGCGGGCGGCATCGAAGGCCTTGGCGTTCATCGGCATCGGCACCGGCGCGACGTTCTGGTCGGTGATCTCGATCACCCTGCCGAGGCTGACGCCGGCGGCCTCGGCGAGCGTCTTGGCCTTGGCGATCGCGTCGGCAACCGCCTTCTTGCGGGCCTCGACGATGGTGGCTTTCGGATCGTCATTGGTGAAGGCGATGCCGCCGCCCTGGTTGACGCCGAGCGACACCGCCTTGTCGAGGACGTCGCCGGTCTTGTCGACGTCGCGCACGCGCACCGACAGCGTGTTCGTCACCTGGTAAGCGACGAGCTCGGCTTCCTGGCTGCCGTCCGCCTTGTTGGTGTAATTGTAGCGCGGGTTGATCTGGATGCCGGCCGTCTGCAGGTCGCGATCGGCGATGCCGGCCGATTTCATCGCTGCGATCACCGCCGCCATGGCGTCGTTGTTGGCATCGAGCGCGGCGCGCGCGGTCTTGGCCTCGCGCATGACGCTGAGTGTCAGGATCGCCATGTCCGGCGCCATTGTCGCTTCGCCTTCGCCCGAGACGACAATGCGCGGAGGCGGCGGTGTGTCGGCAGCGCTTGCCAGCGCCGGAAACGCGATCGCTGCCGCGAGCGCGACAGGCAAAAGATGTCTGGTCATGAAAACTCCTCGAGATCTGCGGTCCGGTATGCTGCCGCCTCTGCCCGACACGTAAAAAGCGTCGATTCCCGGCGGAGCGGGCAGCCTCGGACCTGTTGCGCGCCTTATGGGCGCGCACGCCGCTGTACGGAGCGAATATGGGCTGATTTTGGCGTTTGCCGCCAGTGCCTTCGAAAGCCTTGTGCCGCAGAGCGAAAAACACTAAGCCAGCCCGCGTGGGGCCTGTAGCTCAATGGTTAGAGCCGGCGGCTCATAACCGCTTGGTTGGGGGTTCGAGTCCCTCCGGGCCCACCATGACCTTTGATTTTATTGGCAAAAATGTGGCTTTGCCCACGGCTTGCCCACACCTTGCCCACGGGTCGCGCGAACTGGCTGAATACGACCAAAGGCGCCCCCCTTAGCCATTCCACGATTCCTTTCTCACCTTACGATCCGCAAATTCGCGCGCCGCTTCATCTGATCGCGCTTTTCTTCACGCAGATTGATCGCTCTCGCGATATCGACGGCGATCCGCTTCTTGTTAGCGTCGCGCACGTAGTCGTCGGTCACCGTCATCGAGGAATGACCCATAGCGTCCATGATGGCGCGCGCTTGGATATTGCATTCTGCTAGATAGGTTCCGAAGGTGCGGCGTAGTCCATGGAGCGTATAGCCGTCGGGGATACCCGCTTGCCGCGTCCAGTGCTGCATCATGCCTGTCAGGCTCTTTTCCGAAAACGGCTTCCCATACGCGGTCTTTAGGACGGTGCCACCCTTCGACCGGTCAAGGGGTTCCAAGGTGATCGCCAACTTGTCCACGACGGGTATGAACATTTCCCGTCCGCCGTGGCGATTGCGGTTCTTCTTTTGGCGAAAATCAAAGGCTTCTATCAATTCGAGCGAGCCGTCGAACAGTTCGATCTCCTCCGTCACGAGATCATCCCATTCAAGCTCGGCGATGTCACCGCGGCGGTTGCCAAGCCAGAAGCCAAGCGCATAGCAGGTCCGAGCGGGCGTACCGATAGGATGCCGTTCCTCGTACTTCTCTCGGACCGCAATTGGCCAAGCCGGGTTCTTGGTCGATTTGGGCACACGAACGCGAATTGACAGTGATGGATCATCCTGCGGCTTGATCCATTTCTCGTGACCTTGCCCCTTTGATCTAATCCGGTTTGAAGTTCGTTCTGGCCCAT